>NZ_JAGRQY010000050.1:81899-96113 GCF_018223905.1 Klebsiella sp. 28 | reverse complement strand
CAATGAAGGTATCATTGAAGACGCGCGCTTCAAGACCTACGGCTGCGGTTCCGCTATCGCTTCCAGCTCCCTGGTTACCGAGTGGGTGAAGGGCAAATCGCTGGACGAAGCGCAGGCGATCAAGAACACCGATATCGCCGATGAACTGGAACTGCCGCCGGTGAAAATCCACTGCTCGATCCTGGCGGAAGACGCGATTAAAGCCGCGATTGCGGATTACAAAAGCAAACGTGAAGCAAAATAATTAGTTGAGGTTTTGTTATGTCGATTACTCTTAGCGACAGTGCAGCAGCGCGAGTCAATGCCTTCCTGGCGAACCGCGGTAAAGGGTTTGGCCTGCGCCTGGGCGTAAGAACCTCCGGCTGCTCGGGTATGGCCTATGTACTGGAGTTTGTTGACGAGCCGGCGGCTGAAGACACCGTGTTTGAAGACAAAGGCGTGAAGGTCGTGATCGACGGCAAAAGTCTGCAATTCCTCGACGGCACTCAGCTGGACTTCGTCAAAGAAGGCCTCAACGAAGGGTTCAAATTCACTAACCCTAACGTCAAAGATGAGTGCGGCTGCGGCGAAAGCTTTAACGTATAATCGGTACTCCTCAACCCCACCGCGGTCACGCCGCGCGTGGGGTTTTAATTTAGATGCATGACCCTGAGGTTACTATGGACTATTTCACCCTCTTCGGGTTACCAGCCAGCTATACCCTCTCGCTTGAACAACTGGCTGTCCGGTATCAGGATCTGCAGCGCCAGTACCATCCGGATAAATTTGCCAGCGCGCCTGCGGCGGAACAGCTTGCGGCGGTTCAGCATTCCGCCACTATAAACCAGGCCTGGCAGACGCTGCGCCATCCGCTGACTCGCGCAGAATATCTCCTTTCGCTGCATGGCTTCGATCTGGCCAGCGAGCAGCATACCGTTCGCGATACCGCGTTCCTGATGGAACAGCTGGAATTGCGCGAAGAGCTGGATGAGATCGGCCAGGCGAAAGACGACGCGCGGCTGGAAGGTTTTATCAAACGGGTGAAAGCGCTGTTTGATACCCGTCAGCAGCTGATGGTTGACCAATTGCATAATGAGAGCTGGGAGGCGGCGGCGGACACGGTTCGTAAGCTCCGTTTCCTCGATAAACTGCGCAGCAGTGCTGAAGAACTCGAAGAAAAACTGCTCGATTTTTAATTTTCGGAAGCAATTATGGCCTTATTACAAATTAGTGAGCCCGGCCTGAGCGCCGCGCCGCACCAGCGTCGTCTGGCGGCCGGTATCGACCTGGGCACCACCAATTCTCTGGTGGCTACCGTGCGTAGCGGCCAGGCCGAGACTCTGCCCGATCATCAAGGCCGCTATCTGCTGCCGTCGGTGGTGAACTACCACGCTTCGGGGCTGACCGTCGGCTATGACGCCCGGCTTAACGCCGCTCAGGATCCTGCCAATACCATCAGCTCCGTGAAGCGGATGATGGGGCGCTCCCTCGCCGATATTCAAAACCGTTACCCGCATCTGCCGTATCAGCTGCAGGCCAGTGAAAACGGCCTGCCGATGATCCAGACGGCCGGCGGCCTGCTGAACCCGATTCGCGTCTCCGCCGATATCCTCAAAGCGCTGGCCGCCCGGGCGACCGAAGCGCTGGCCGGCGAACTCGACGGCGTGGTCATTACCGTTCCCGCTTACTTCGATGACGCTCAGCGCCAGGGAACCAAAGACGCGGCGCGTCTGGCGGGCCTGCACGTGCTGCGCCTGCTCAATGAGCCGACCGCGGCGGCTATTGCCTACGGCCTCGACTCCGGCCAGGAAGGGGTGATTGCGGTCTACGATCTCGGCGGCGGCACCTTTGATATCTCCATTCTGCGTTTAAGCCGCGGGGTGTTTGAAGTGCTGGCCACCGGCGGCGACTCGGCTCTCGGCGGCGATGATTTCGATCACCTGCTGGCTGACTACCTGCGCGAGCAGGCGGGCTTCAGCGACCGCAGCGATAACCGTCTGCAGCGTGAGCTGCTGGATGCCGCCATCGCGGCGAAAATCGCCTTGAGCGATGCCGAGGCAGCGCACGTCGAGGTCGGCGGCTGGCAGGGCGATATCACCCACAGCCAGTTTAACGATCTGATTGCCCCGCTGGTAAAACGTACCCTGATGGCCTGCCGTCGGGCGCTAAAAGACGCTGGCGTTGAAGCGCAAGAAGTGCTGGAAGTGGTGATGGTCGGCGGTTCGACCCGCGTGCCGCTGGTGCGTGAGCGCGTTGGCGAGTTCTTCGGTCGCACTCCGCTGACCTCCATTGACCCGGACAAAGTTGTCGCCATCGGCGCGGCGATCCAGGCCGATATCCTGGTGGGCAACAAGCCGGACAGCGAACTGCTGCTGCTCGACGTTATCCCGCTGTCGTTAGGCCTGGAAACCATGGGCGGCCTGGTGGAGAAAGTGATCCCGCGTAATACCACCATTCCGGTGGCCCGGGCGCAGGAGTTTACCACCTTCAAAGATGGCCAGACGGCGATGTCCATTCACGTGATGCAGGGCGAGCGTGAGCTGGTCCAGGATTGCCGTTCGCTGGCGCGCTTTGCGCTGCGCGGTATCCCGGCGCTGCCGGCGGGCGGGGCGCATATTCGCGTTACCTTCCAGGTGGATGCCGATGGCCTGCTGAGCGTTACGGCGATGGAAAAATCGACCGGCGTGGAAGCCTCCATCCAGGTGAAACCGTCTTACGGTCTGACCGATGGCGAAATCGCCACCATGATTAAAGATTCGATGAGCTACGCCGAACAGGATATTCAGGCGCGCATGCTGGCTGAACAGAAAGTGGAAGCCGCGCGCGTACTGGAGAGCCTGACAAGCGCGCTGGCCGCCGACGCCGCGCTGTTAAGCGCCGCGGAGCGTCAGGCCATCGATGCCGCTGCGGAGCACGTACGCGCCGCCGCGGCAGGCGACGACGCTGACGCGATTAAAGAAGCGATTAAAAATATCGACACACAAACCCAGGAATTCGCCGCTCGCCGTATGGATCAGTCGGTCCGTATCGCGCTGAAAGGCCAATCCGTGGACGAGGTTTAAAATGCCAAAAATTGTATTTCTGCCCCACCAGGACCTGTGTCCGGATGGCATCGTTGTGGAAGCTGAGACCGGTGAAACCATTCTCGATGCCGCGCTGCGTAGCGGTATCGAAATTGAACACGCGTGCGAAAAATCCTGTGCCTGCACCACCTGCCACTGCATCGTGCGTGAAGGTTTTGACTCGCTGGCGGAAAGTAGCGAAGATGAAGACGACATGCTGGATAAAGCCTGGGGGCTGGAACCTGACAGCCGTCTGAGCTGCCAGGCGCGCGTCACCGACGAAGATCTGGTCGTTGAGATCCCGCGTTACACTATCAATCACGCACGCGAGCACTAATATGGCACTGAAATGGACCGACAGCCGTGAAATCGGCGAAGCGCTGTACGACGCTTACCCGGATCTCGACCCGAAAACCGTTCGCTTTACCGACATGCATCAGTGGATTTGCGATTTGGAAGAGTTTGATGATGATCCAAACGCATCCAATGAAAAAATTCTCGAGGCGATTCTGCTAGTCTGGCTAGACGAGGCCGAATAATTTCGCGTTAAGCGAAAACATTTTAACGGGCTGCCATAGGGTGGCCCGTTTGCTAAGAAGGATAATGATAATGACCGAAGCTATGAAGATTACGCTTTCTACTCAGCCAGCCGATGGACGCTGGGGAGAAAAAGCGACCTGGAGCATCAATAACGACGGCATCGCTCTACATCTCAACGGTAAAGACGACCTCGGGCTTATCCAGCGCGCGGCGCGCAAAATTGACGGCATGGGCATCAAGCACGTCGCCCTGAGCGGCGAAGGCTGGAACACCGATCGCGCCTGGGCCTTTTGGGCCGGCTATAAAGGGCCGAAAGGTCAGCGTCAGGTCGAATGGCCATCCCTTGACGACGCGCAGCGCAGCGAGCTGGATAACCGCCTGACGATCATCGACTGGGTGCGCGACACCATCAATGCGCCGGCGGAAGAGCTGGGTCCGGAGCAGCTGGCGCAGCGCGCTGTCGACCTGCTGTGCGGCGTGGCGGGTGAGAAGATTAGCTATCGCATCACCAAAGGCGAAGATCTGCGCGAGCAGGGCTATCTTGGTCTGCATACCGTGGGCCGCGGCTCCGAGCGTCCGCCGGTCCTGCTGGCGCTGGACTATAACCCGACCGGCGATAAAGAGGCGCCGGTATACGCCTGCCTGGTGGGCAAAGGCATCACCTTTGATTCCGGCGGCTACAGCATCAAGCAAAGCGCCTTTATGGATTCGATGAAATCCGATATGGGCGGTGCGGCGACTATCACCGGCGCGCTGGCTTTCGCCATTACCCGCGGTCTGAACAAACGCGTGAAGCTCTACCTGTGCTGCGCCGACAACCTGATCAGCGGTAACGCCTTCAAACTGGGCGATATTATTCATTATCGCAACGGCAAAACCGTTGAAGTTATGAACACTGACGCGGAAGGCCGCCTGGTGCTGGCGGATGGCCTGATTGACGCCTCGGCGCAGAAGCCAGAGCTGATCATCGACGCCGCCACCCTGACCGGCGCGGCGAAAACCGCGTTGGGCAATGATTACCACGCGCTGTTCAGCTTTGACGATGCGCTGGCGAATCGCCTGCTGGCGAGCGCTCAGGCGGAAAACGAAGCCTTCTGGCGTCTGCCGCTGGCCGAGTTCCACCGCAACCAGCTGCCGTCCAACTTTGCTGACCTGAACAACACCGGTAGCGCGGCCTATCCGGCTGGCGCCAGCACCGCGGCGGGCTTCCTGTCCCACTTCGTGGAAAACTACCATCAGGGTTGGCTGCATATCGACTGTTCGGCAACCTACCGCAAATCTGCCGTTGAGCAGTGGTCGGCGGGCGCCACCGGGCTTGGCGTGCGTACCATTGCTAACCTGCTGACAGCTGAGTAATGGCCTTGCCGGGTGGCGCTGCGCTTACCCGGCCAGGAAAACCATATGCCCGCGTGGACGAATGGCCGCCGGGCAATTCATTGTGAAGTAGCCAAACTATGTCAGATACAAAAAATGAATTAGAAACCCTGCTGGAAAAAGCGGCGACTGAGCCCGCCCATCGTCCGGCATTTTTCAGCGCGCTGCTGGAGGCCACCGTCTGGGTGCCGGGCAGGGCAGCCGATGGCGAGCAGATTGTCGAAGATAGCGCGCTGGATCTGCAGCATTGGGAAAAAGACGACGGTACCTCGGTGATCCCATTCTTTACCTCGCTGGAGGCGCTGCAGCAGGCGGTGGCGGATGAACAGGCTTTCGTGATGATGCCGGCCCGCACGCTGATGGCGATGACGCTGGGCGAATCGTTATTCCTCAACCCGAAGCTGCCGAGCGGCAAAGAGTTCACCCCACGGGAAATCAGCCATCTGTTAGGCGAAGAGGGCAGCCCACTGAGCACCCAGACGGTACTGGAAGGCGGCGAAGCGCTGCTGCTGTCTGAAGTCGCCGAACCGCCGGCGCAGATGGTCGATTCGCTGACCACGTTGTTCAAAACGCTGAAGACCGTCAAGCGGGCGTTTCTGTGCTCGATTAAAGAGCGCGCCGACGCGCCGGCCAACTTATTGATCGGGATTGAAGCGGAAGGAGATATTGAAGCCATTATCCAGACCACCGGCAGCGTGGCCACCGATACCTTGCCAGGCGACGAACCTATCGATATTTGCCAGGTGGTGGAAGGCGAGAAGGGCATCAGCCATTTTATGATTGCCCATATCACGCCGTTCTATGAAAAGCGCTGGGGCAGCTTCCTGCGCGATTTTAAGCAGAACCGCATTATCTGACAGCGGGGGCGGCAGCCCCCGCTGTTTCTTTCTGCTTCCAGTCGAGGCACAAAAGCGGGGTGGCAAAAGCTAATGCAGGGCGGCAAAGATTCGCGGATAGGCAGACACCATGTGATAGAGGAGAAATCCCGTCACGCACAGTGTGACAATGCCGTTGAAGAGCGCCATATCCCCGCGCCAGGCCCGGCACCTCTCTTCGCCCAGCAGAGAACGTAGCGCTGCCACCAGCCCGCCGACCAGCATAAACGCCAGTAACACCCCTGCCATTTGCGCGATAACAATGTACCAGCCCAGCGGCGTATTCACGCCCCGGGCGCTCATCAGCGCGATCTGCGCCGGCAAAATCGTCTGGAACCCGAGGGTAAGTATCATGAGAAGACGCAGGTCCGCCAGCTGAGCGTCGAACGTGCGGGCCAGGCGCCGGGCGTCACGCAGGAGCAGCACCCCTGACGCCACCGCCGCGGCAACGCTGATGTGCTGGAGAATAAAAATATATAACGCCAGGGTTCCGGATGGGACCCGGGACAAAAAGAACAGATTGCAAAAGACAATGACCAGCAGGCCAAATTTTGTGACCCAGGCACGGAATACCTCGCCGGGCCAGCGACGGCTTGACGCTGGGTTATGCATCATCCACGCGGCAAGGGTCGACTTACCGTAACCGGGCGCGAGCAGCACCATCAGAAAACCCAGCAGCGCCTGGTGACCATAGGTGATCAGTGGGACCTCTTCCAGAGTGACCCCGAGAAAGCGGGTATACACGGAGACTGGCGCAGGCACCAGGCTTAGCCATGTCCGGTTCCATTGCGGCCAAAAATAAAGGATCGCGCCGCCTGCCAGCAGGCCAGCTATACCTCCCAGCCAGGGAAGGCGCGGTGAATAAGCCGAATGTGGGTTAGAGACTAATGCCATTTTCACTCCTTGTGGTGACATCAGATTGGGATGGACTGGATGCGCTATCAGCCCTGAGGAATTCTGTACCAGTGCTCTGCCTCCTCATCAGGCAAAGCGAACTCGACAGGTACAAGCCCTGCGGCAGCACAGAGTAACCGGTTTAGCGAGAAGCAGAAGAAAGTGGGAGAGAAAATCAGAAATTATTTAGTGACCGCGGAACAGGAGGCCCGCGGTCACGCCGTGTTTACGGAGCGGCAGGGGCCGGTTCAATCGGCAGATCGCTCCGCGCGCCCCATTCGCTCCAGGAGCCGTCATACAGGCAGACGCCGTTCACGCCAAGCGTGGTGAGCGCCAGCACGACCACCGCCGCCGTCACCCCCGAGCCGCAGCTGGCGATGATCGGCCGTTCAAAATCGACACCCTGACGTAAAAAGATGTCGTTCAGCTCGTCAACGGTTTTCAGTTCGCCGTTAATCACCAGATCCGTCCACGGTACGTTCAGCGCGCCGGGGATATGCCCGCGGCGCAGGCCCGGGCGCGGTTCGTCGGCCTGGCCGTTAAACCGGGCCGCCGGACGGGCATCGACAATCTGCGCCGATCCTTCATGGCTGACCAACAGGACGTCGGTCAGACGCTTAATTTGTTGAGGATCGAACCGCACGTCGAATTCCCCTTCGGCCACCTCCGGCATCCCTTGTTCCAGCGGCAGTTCGTCGCGCCGCCAGCCCTCCAGCCCGCCGGCCAGAATTGACACCTTCTCTACGCCAAAGGTGCGCAGCATCCACCACGCGCGCGGGGCGGAAAACAGATTGCCTTCGTCATAGACCACCAGATGCTTATCGCTGCAGACGCCCAGTTCGCGCATGGCGACGGCAAACGCTTCGGCCCGCGGCATCATATGCGGCAGCGGACTGGTGTGGTCGGATAGCGCCTCGATATCGAAAAACAGCGCGTTCGGCACATGGCCGGCGCGGTATTCCGCGGCCATATCCCGCAGGGCCTCCTGCCCGGCGGGCGCCATGCGGGCGTCGATAATCTGAATTTCCGGGTCATCAATATGTTCTGCCAGCCAGTCGGCAGCGACAAAAAACGAGGTGGACATAGGTGCCTCCGTTTTATTATTCATGACTGAATTGTCGGCGTTTTAGCTGGCGCTGACAAGTTAAGGACGCCAGAGTGGGGACGGCGTCACGGCACTTTTCTGATTAATCGGCAGAAACCCGCTTCGTCACTGTTGAGAAGCGCCGCCATAACGCATAATAAATGTGACAAATTGCATCAGGCTCATCGGCCGAGGGGTTAGAAGGATGAAACCATTTCGTTTAGCGGCGCTATCACTGGCGCTCCTTACCGCATTTTCATTAACCGGGTGTGATGACAGCGGTACACCGCAGGCCTCGGCCCCGGCGCCAGCCGCGGATAGCAACCCAGGCGCGACGGCAAAACCGGACCGCGCCCAGCTGGCGGCGCTGGCGGAAAAAAGCCAGGGTAAAGCGCTGACGCTCCTCGACGCCTCGGAGGTGCAACTGGATGGCGCCGCGACCCTGGTGCTGACGTTTTCCGTCCCGCTGCAGCCGGACCAGGATTTCTCGCGCAGCGTGCATCTGGTCGACAAGAAAAGCGGTAAGGTGGACGGTGCCTGGGAGCTGGCGCCGAATCTGAAAGAGCTGCGTCTGCGTCACCTTGAGCCAAAGCGCGAGCTGATTGTCTCGGTCGACCCGACGCTGACCGCCCTGAACAAGGCGACGCTCGATAAACCGTTTGAGAAGACCCTGACCACCCGCGATATCGCACCGAGCGTTGGGTTTGCCAGCCGCGGCTCGCTGCTGCCGGGCAATGTGGTCGCCGGGCTGCCGGTGATGGCGCTTAACGTCGATAATGTCGACGTTAATTTCTTCCGCATTAAGCCGGAATCGCTCTCCGCCTTTGTCAGTCAGTGGGAATACCGTAACTCGTTAAGCAACTGGGAATCTGATGAACTGCTGAAGATGGCGGATCTGGTCTACAGCGGCCGCTTCGATCTCAACCCGGCGCGTAATACTCGCGAAAAGCTGCTGCTGCCGCTGAGCGACATCAAGCCGCTCCAGCAGCCTGGCGTCTACGTGGCGGTCATGAACCCGGCGGGCCGTTATAGCTACAGCAACGCGGCGACGCTGTTTACCCTCAGCGATATCGGCGTCTCGGCGCATCGCTACCATAACCGGCTGGACGTTTTTACCCAGAGTCTGGAAAACGGCGCCGCCCAGTCGGGCATTGAGGTGCAGTTGCTCAATGCCAAAGGGCAGACCCTGGCGGAAGCGAAAAGCGACAGCCAGGGCCACGTCACCCTGCAAACCGATAAAGAAGCCGCGCTGCTGCTGGCGCGCAAAGAGGGGCAGACCACGCTGCTCGACCTCAAGCTGCCGGCGCTGGATCTGGCGGAATTCTCTATCGCAGGCGCGCCCGGCTTTAGCAAACAGTTCTTTATGTTTGGCCCGCGCGATCTCTATCGTCCCGGCGAAACGGTGATCCTTAATGCGCTGTTGCGCGATAGCGACGGCAAGCCGCTGGCGGAGCAGCCGGTGAAACTGGAGGTGGTTCAGCCGGACGGCCAGGTGATCCGCTCGGTGATGAGTAAACCAGTGAATGGCCTGTACCAGTTTACTTATCCGCTCGACAGCGGCGCGGCTACCGGCATGTGGCACATTCGCGCCAGCGCCGGCGACAACCAGCCGCGCGAATGGGATTTCCACGTTGAAGACTTTATGCCGGAACGCATGGCCCTGAACCTGACGCCGCAGGCCGCGCCAGTCGCGCCGGATGCCGACGTTACCTTTGGCGTTAGCGGCGCTTATCTCTACGGCGCGCCGGCCAGCGGCAACCAGCTGCAGGGCAAGCTGTTCCTGCGCCCGCTGCGCGACGCCGTCGCTGCGCTGCCGGGCTTCCAGTTCGGCGATATTGTGGAAGAAAACCTCTCCCGTAGTCTGGATGAAGTCCAGCTGACGCTGGACGAAAAAGGCCATGGCGAAGTGACTACCTCAAGCCAGTGGCAGGATAGCCATTCGCCGCTGCAGGTGGTGCTGCAGGCCAGCCTGTTGGAATCCGGCGGTCGCCCGGTGACCCGTACGGTTAAGCAGCCGATCTGGCCCGCCGAGGCGCTGCCGGGGATCCGCCCGCAATTTACGCTGAAGGACGTTTACGATTACCGCACCGATACCACCGTCAAACAGCCGGTGGTGGATGAAAACAGTAACGCCGCGTTTGATATCGTCTATGCCGACGTCAAAGGCGAGAAAAAAGCGATCTCCGGTCTCCAGGTGCGGCTGATCCGCGAGCGGCGCGACTACTACTGGAACTGGTCCGACAGCGAAGGCTGGCAGTCGCAGTTCGATCAAAAAGATCTGCAGGAGGGCGAGGAGTCGCTGGACCTGCAGGCCGGCCAGATCGGCAAAGTGAGCTTCCCGGTGGAGTGGGGATCCTATCGCCTGGAGGTGAAAGGACCGGACGACGTGGTCAGCAGCGTGCGCTTCTGGGCGGGCTACAGCTGGCAGGATAACAGCGAAGGCGCCGGCGCGGCGCGTCCTGACCGGGTCACCATGAAGCTGGATAAACCGAGCTATAAACCGGGCGACACCATCAGGCTGCACATCGCCGCCCCGGCGGCGGGTAAAGGCTACGCAATGGTGGAATCCAGCGAAGGGCCGCTGTGGTGGCAGGAAATTGACGTCCCGGCGGAGGGGATGGACCTGTCGATCCCGGTGGATAAAACCTGGAATCGCCACGACCTCTACCTCAGCACGCTGGTGGTTCGTCCCGGCGATAAATCCCGCTCGGCGACGCCGAAACGCGCGGTGGGCCTGCTGCATCTGCCGCTGGGCGATGAAAACCGTCGCCTGACGCTGGCGCTGGAGGCCCCGGACAAAATGCGCCCCAACCAGCCGCTGACGGTGAAAGTGAAAGCCAGCGTCAAAGAGGGCGAGGCGCCGAAACGGGTCAACGTCCTGCTCTCGGCGGTGGATAGCGGAGTACTGAATATCACCGATTACGCTACCCCGGATCCGTGGAACGCCTTCTTTGGCCAGAAGCGTTACGGCGCAGATATCTATGACATCTACGGCCAGGTGATCGAAGGGCAGGGACGTGTGGCCAGCCTGCGCTTCGGCGGCGATGGCGACGAGTTAAAACGCGGCGGCAAACCGCCGGTCAACCACGTGACGATCGTCGCCCAGCAGGCGCAGCCGGTGGTATTGAACGATCAGGGCGAAGGCACGGTGACGTTACCCATTGGCGATTTTAACGGCGAGCTGCGGGTGATGGCCCAGGCGTGGACGGCGGATGACTTCGGCAGCAGCGAAGATAAAGTGGTGGTGGCCGCCCCGGTCATCGCCGAACTGAACACCCCGCGCTTCCTCGCCAGCGGCGATACCACACGGCTGGCGCTGGATCTCAGCAATCTGACCGACAAACCGCAAACCCTGCAGGTACATCTTACCGCCAGCGGGCTGGTGACCTTGACCGATGGCCAACTGCCGCCGGTACAGCTGGCGCCGGGGGCGCGCAGCACGCTGTTTATACCAGTGAGCGCGCTGGCGGGCTTCGGCGATGGTCAGGTTAATGCCACCATCAGCGGCCTGAGCCTGCCGGGCGAAACCTTCGCCCCGCTGCAAAAACAGTGGAAAATCGGCGTGCGTCCGGCGTACCCGGCACAGACCGTCAACAGCGGTGCAGTGCTGCAGCCAGGTGAAAGCTGGCAGCCGCCGGCGGCGCAGAGCCAGGGCTTTGCCCCGCAAACGCTGCAGGGCCAACTGCTGCTCAGCGGTAAACCACCGTTGAATCTCGCCCGCTATATCCGCGAGCTGAAAGCCTATCCTTACGGCTGCCTTGAGCAGACCGCCAGCGGCCTGTTCCCGTCCCTGTATACCAGCGCGGCGCAGCTAAAGGCGCTGGGCATTAGCGGGGACAGCGACGAAAAACGCCGCGCGGCCATCGATGTCGGTATTTCACGCCTGCTGCAGATGCAGCTGGAAAACGGCGGCTTTGCGCTATGGGATAGAGAGGGGCCGGAAGAGTACTGGCTGACCGCCTACGCCATGGACTTCCTCGTGCGCGCCAGCGAGCAGGGCTATAGCGTACCGGTCAACGCCATTAATAAAGGCAACGAGCGCCTGCTGCGCTATCTGCAGGAGCCGGGCCTGATGACCGTGCGCTACAGCGACGACGCCCAGGCCAGCCGCTTTGCCGCCCAGGCATACGCCGCGCTGGTGCTGGCGCGTCAGCAAAAAGCGCCGCTCGGCGCCTTGCGTGAAATCTGGAGCCGTCACGACCAGGCGCGATCCGGCTTGCCGCTGCTGCAGCTCGGCATTGCGCTGAAAACCATGGGCGATGCGCCGCGCGGCGACGCCGCCCTGAAGCTGGCGGTTGCCACCCCGCGCCAGGATGAGAATCGTTGGCTGGGCGATTACGGTAGCCCGCTGCGCGATA
Organism: Klebsiella sp. 28; assembly: GCF_018223905.1. Taxonomy (NCBI): domain Bacteria; kingdom Pseudomonadati; phylum Pseudomonadota; class Gammaproteobacteria; order Enterobacterales; family Enterobacteriaceae; genus Klebsiella; species Klebsiella sp. 28. The sequence continues at coordinate 83,947 of NZ_JAGRQY010000050.1, read as the reverse complement.
ACGCCCTGAAGCTGGCGCTGCTGGAAGAGAATAAGCTGCTGCCGGAGGTGCAAAATCAGCTGTTGAGCACGCTGTCGGAAGAGGCCTATGGCCAGCGCTGGCTGTCGACCCAGGAAACCAACGCCTTGTTCCTTGCCGGACGTACGCTGGCGGACCTGCCGGGCAGCTGGCAGGCGCAAACCTCGCTGCAGGCGGAGCCGCTGGCCGGCGACAAAGCGCAAACCCGCAATCTCGACGGCGATCGGCTGGCGGCGCTGCAGGTGAGTAATACCGGCAGTCAGCCGCTGTGGCTGCGTCTCGACAGCAGCGGCTATCCGCAAAGCGCGCCGCAGCCGGGCGGTAACGTCCTGGGGATTGAACGCACTATTTTCGATACCCAGGGGCAGCAGAAATCGCTGTCTTCACTGCGCAGCGGCGAACTGGTGCTCGTCAAGCTGGAGGTGACCGCCAAACGCAACGTGCCTGACGCGCTGGTGGTTGATCTGTTGCCAGCCGGTCTGGAGCTGGAAAACCAGAATCTGGCCAACAGCAGCGCCAGCCTGCAGGAGAATGGCGACGCGGTGCAAAACCTGCTTAACCAGATGCAGCAGGCGGATATTCAGCATATCGAGTTCCGCGATGACCGTTTCGTCGCTGCCTTCGCTGTCAATGAAGGCCAGCCGGTGACGCTGGTCTATCTGGCGCGGGCGGTGACGCCGGGCACTTATCAGGTCCCGCAGCCGCAGGTGGAATCGATGTATGCGCCGCAGTGGCGGGCGACAGGAGCGGCCAGCGGTCCGCTCACCGTGACGCCGTAAATGCGCGTATTGCCTCGGGTAAAACGCCGCTGGCGCTGGCTGGCGGCGTTTATTTTTCTGCTGTGGCTGGCGGTGCTGGCGGCCGATCGCCTGTGGTCGCTGCCGCTGCATGACGTCACGCCTGCCCGTGTGGTGGTGGCGGAAGACGGGACGCCGCTGTGGCGGTTTGCCGACGCGCAGGGCGTCTGGCGTTATCCGGTCACGCTCGCCGACGTGTCGCCGCGCTATCTGCAGGCGCTCATCCAGTATGAAGACCGCTGGTTCTGGCGCCATCCGGGGGTCAATCCCTTCGCGGTGCTGCGCGCCGCCTGGCAGGATCTTACTTCCGGGCGAGTTATCTCGGGCGGCAGCACGCTTACCATGCAGGTGGCACGCCTGCTTGATCCCCATCCACGCACCTTCGGCGGCAAGCTGCGCCAGCTGTGGCGGGCGCTGCAGCTGGAGTGGCATCTGTCAAAAAGCGACATTCTAACCCTCTATTTGAACCGCGCGCCGTTTGGCGGCACCCTGCAGGGGATCGGCGCGGCCAGCTGGGCCTATCTCGGTAAGCCGCCTGCCCGGCTTAGCTACGGCGAGGCGGCGCTGCTGGCGGTACTTCCCCAGGCGCCCAGTCGTTTACGTCCGGACCGCTGGCCGCAGCGGTCCCAGGCGGCGCGTGATAAAGTGCTTACGCGAATGGTCAGCCAGGGCGTCTGGCCGGAGCAGGCGGTAAAGGAAGCGATGGAGGAGCCAGTATGGCTGTTTCCGCGCCAGATGCCGCAGCTGGCGCCGCTTTTTTCACGCCGCGCGCTGGCGACCAGTCGTGATGAAAAGGTGGTGACGACTCTGGATGCCGGACTGCAGCGGCAACTGGAAGATCTGGCGCTGAACTGGAAATCGCGCCTGCCGCCGCGCAGTTCGCTGGCGATGGTCGTCGTCGACCACACGGATATGAAAGTTCGCGGTTGGGTGGGCTCGGCGGATATCACCGACGACAGCCGCTTCGGCCATATTGATATGGTCTCGGCGGTACGCTCGCCGGGGTCGGTGCTGAAACCCTTTATCTACGCGATGGCAATGGATGAGGGGCTGATTCATCCGGCATCGCTATTACAGGATGTGCCAAGGCGTTTTAGCGATTATCGCCCCGGTAATTTCGACAGCGGGTTTCATGGCCCGGTGAGCGCCAGCGAGGCTCTGGTGCGTTCGTTGAATCTGCCGGCGGTGCAGGTGCTCGAAGCCTATGGACCAAAACGCTTTGCGGCTAATTTA
>NZ_JAGRQY010000050.1:0-81873 GCF_018223905.1 Klebsiella sp. 28 | reverse complement strand
GCCTTCGCCCGCCATGGCAAGGCGGCGCGGCTGCGCCTGAAGCCGAGCGATCCATTGACCGAGCGCGCGCTGATGTCGCCCGGGGCGGCATGGATCGTCCGGCGTATTTTGGCCGGCGAAGCGCAACCGGTTCCCGATGCCTCGCTGCCGCAGGCGGTGCCGCTGGCGTGGAAAACCGGCACCAGCTACGGCTATCGCGACGCGTGGGCGGTCGGCCTCAATGCGCGATATCTGATAGGCATCTGGACCGGGCGCCCGGACGGTACGCCGGTGGTGGGCCAGTTTGGCTTCGCCAGCGCCGTGCCGCTGCTCAACCAGGTCAATAATCTGCTGCTGGCCCGCCCGGCGATGAGCCGCGGCGGGCTGCCGAGCGATCCGCGCCCGGCAACGGTCAGCCAGGGGACAATCTGCTGGCCTGGCGGGCAGGATCTGCCGGCGGGCGACAGCAACTGTCGTCGTCGCCTGGCCAGCTGGCTTTTGGATGCCAGCCAGCCGCCGCCCCTGCTGCTGCCGGGGCAGGAGAGCGTACGCGGGATCCGCTTCCCGGTGTGGCGCAATGAACACGGCGAACGGGTGGCGGCGGATTGTCCCGGCGCTCGGGAAAGCCAGGTCGAAGTCTGGCCGCTGCCGCTGGATCCCTGGCTGCCGGCCAGCGAAAGGCGGCGCGCGCGCCTGGGACCGGCATCGGAGTCATGCCCGCCGTTACAGACTCAGGATACCGCGCCGCTGGTGCTGTCCGGCATCCGTGATGGGGCAGTGATAAAACGTCTCCCGGGTGAGGCGCGGGTGATGTTGCCGCTACAAACCAGCGGTGGGGAGGGGCGGCGCTGGTGGTTTATTAATGGCGAACCGTTAGAGGCCGCCGGCGCAAGAACCACGCTAATGCTGGATAAACCCGGCGAGTGGCAGTTAGTGGTGATGGATGAAGCGGGTCAGACGGCGGCCGCCAGCTTTACCCTGCAATAACCAGGGTGAATTTGTTGTTGGCGGTTTGTGTTTTCAATACTCATCTTATTTTAACAAAATGTTACCTTCATCCGTAGGCAGGGGCGGGGATGCTCATTATAATGCGCGCCAGGCCATACAATCGTATGTGCAACAACAGAACATTTAATTAGAGGTAATCATGGCTATTGAACGTACTTTTTCCATCATCAAACCAAACGCGGTGGCAAAAAACGTTATTGGCAGCATCTTTTCCCGCTTTGAAGCTGCAGGGTTCAAAATCGTCGGCACCAAAATGCTGCACCTGACCGTTGAACAGGCTCGTGGTTTTTATGCTGAGCACGAAGGTCGCCCGTTCTTCGACGGTCTGGTTGAGTTCATGACCTCCGGCCCGATCGTGGTTTCCGTTCTGGAAGGCGAAAATGCGGTACAGCGTCACCGTGACCTGCTGGGCGCCACCAATCCGGCAAACGCCCTGGCGGGTACCCTGCGCGCTGACTACGCTGACAGCTTCACCGAGAACGGCACCCACGGTTCCGACTCTGTAGAATCCGCTGCCCGCGAAATCGCGTTCTTCTTTGCTGAAGGCGAGGTTTGCCCGCGCACTCGCTAATCTCCTGCGTCTTTCACGCCACAGCATTGTTGGCTTCCTTCGCGCACCCCGGTCACATAGTTATCTATGCTCCCGGGATTTGCGAACTCGCCGTCTCGCTGTGACCTGAAATACTTTGGAGATACAAACCTCGTCTTTTCGACCGTCGCGGCGTCGGCTGCGCGCGTTCACCCCGGTCACATAGTTATCTATGCTCCCGGGGATTAATGAGAGGCTCCTGCCTCTCACCGGAGGCCAGCCTACGGCTGGTCAAATTCGTTCCCGACGAATTTGTCACTTGCTTGCCGCCTTGCGACAATCGAAAAGCCTTAGAGGATTGAGCAGTCAGTTACAGATTTTTTTTCATTGCTTTGTGCAAACGTGGCAATGATGCGCCAGAATTTGTAGAATATAGCGCCCCTGGACGAGCAGTCGCTCTCCGGGGCGTTTCTTTTTCAACCCACCTGGGGCCATAACGTGTAATAACGAGGCCGGAAAATATTATGTCTGAACAAATTGTCACGCCTGATACCGCCGCTCTGACGGTGCCGAACAAAGATGCCAAAGTCAACCTGCTGGATTTAAACCGTCAGCAGATGCGCGAGTTTTTCAAAAACATGGGCGAGAAGCCTTTCCGCGCCGATCAGGTGATGAAATGGATGTATCACTACTGCTGCGACGACTTTGATGAGATGACCGACATCAACAAAGTCCTGCGCAGTAAACTGAAAGAAGTGGCGGAGATCCGCGCCCCGGAAGTGGTTGAAGAGCAACGCTCAACCGACGGGACCATTAAATGGGCGATTGCCGTTGGCGATCAGCGCGTCGAGACCGTCTATATCCCGGAAGAAGACCGCGCCACCCTGTGCGTCTCCTCCCAGGTAGGCTGCGCGCTGGAGTGCAAATTCTGCTCCACCGCCCAGCAGGGCTTTAACCGCAACCTGCGGGTATCCGAAATTATCGGCCAGGTCTGGCGCGCGGCGAAGATCGTCGGCGCGGTGAAGACCACCGGCGTGCGTCCCATTACCAACGTAGTAATGATGGGCATGGGCGAGCCGCTGCTGAACCTCAACAACGTCGTTCCGGCGATGGAAATCATGCTCGACGATTTCGGCTTTGGCCTTTCCAAGCGTCGTGTGACCTTGTCTACCTCCGGCGTGGTGCCGGCGCTGGATAAACTCGGCGATATGATCGACGTTGCGCTGGCGATCTCCTTGCACGCGCCGAACGACACCATTCGTGACGAAATCGTCCCGATCAACAAAAAGTACAACATCGAGACGTTCCTCAACTCGGTGCGCGGCTATATTTCGAAGTCCAACGCCAACCAGGGCCGGGTGACCATCGAGTACGTGATGCTGGATCACGTCAACGACGGCACCGAGCACGCCCATGAGCTGGCGGCGCTGCTGAAAGATACGCCGTGCAAGATCAACCTGATCCCATGGAACCCGTTCCCGGGCGCGCCGTATGGCCGCAGCTCCAACAGCCGCATCGACCGTTTCTCCAAAGTCCTGATGGAGTACGGCTTTACGACCATCGTGCGTAAAACGCGCGGCGACGATATCGATGCCGCCTGCGGCCAGCTGGCGGGAGACGTCATTGACCGTACCAAGCGTACGCTGCGTAAGCGGATGCAGGGCGAAGCGATTGACGTAAAAGCGGTCTGACAAATGATGACCCGTGCAGCGCAGGCGGCACGGGTCATATTTATGGCCGATAGCCAGGCGAAATACGCTGATTCGGTTAATAATTACGGTGCGTTTTTGTCGACTTTGAGGCAGTATGTAGCGGCACAACAACCGCTTAGCATTCAATTTTGATTCGTCTCTGTGATCGCGCGGCTGACAGTCCTATACTGTGAGGCTGACGTAGCACAGATGTCTCGCGGCGCCGGCTTTTTCCCGCGCTGAACTTTAAATTTCACGTACCAGTAGTTGTAGCGAATGAATACTGAAGCCACTCAAGATCATCAAGAAGCAAACACCACGGGCGCGCGTCTGCGTCACGCCCGCGAACAACTCGGACTTAGCCAGCAAGCGGTGGCCGAACGCTTATGCCTGAAGGTGTCCACGGTTCGTGATATTGAAGACGATAAGGCCCCCGCCGACCTCGCCTCCACCTTCCTGCGCGGGTACATCCGCTCCTACGCTCGCCTCGTACATATTCCAGAAGACGAGCTGCTGCCGATGATGGCCAAGCAGGCGCCCATCCGCGCGGCGAAAGTCGCGCCAATGCAGAGTTTCTCTTTAGGCAAGCGCCGCAAAAAGCGCGACGGCTGGCTGATGAGCTTCACCTGGCTGGTGCTGTTTGTGGTTATCGGTCTGAGCGGCGCCTGGTGGTGGCAAGACCATAAGGCGCAGCAGGAAGAGATTTCGACCATGGCCGATCAGTCTTCCGTTGAGCTGAACGGCGGCGACGCCAACAGCCAGAACGTGCCGCTGGATACCAGCGCCCCTGCAGCCCCGACCGCCGATAGCGCCGCGAACAGCGCGCCAACCGATACCGCCAGCGCACCGACCACCAGCGCGCCGGCCCAGACGCCAGCGGATAATAACGCTGTCGTGGCCCCTTCCCAGGCCAATGTCGATACCGCGGGGACGACGCCGGCAGCTCCGGCTACCACCCCAGCCTCGCCGTTGCCGACCGATCAGGCGAACGTCACGACTCCGGCGGCGTCGGCGCAGGATCTGGTGATGAACTTTTCCGCCGACTGCTGGCTGGAAGTGAGCGATGCCACCGGTAAAAAACTGTTCAGCGGCCTGCAGCGTAAAGGCGGTAACCTGAACCTGAGCGGTCAGGCGCCGTATAAGCTGAAAATTGGCGCCCCGGCCGCGGTACAGATCCAGTATCTGGGCAAGCCTGTCGATTTAAGTCGTTTTATCAGAACTAACCAGGTTGCGCGTCTGACCCTCAATGCCGAATCATCACCGGCGCAGTAACAGACGGGTAACGCGGGAGATTTTTCATGCATAACCAGGCTCCGATTCAACGTAGAAAATCTAAACGTATTTACGTTGGTAATGTGCCAATTGGCGATGGGGCTCCCATCGCCGTTCAGTCAATGACCAATACGCGCACCACCGATGTGGCGGCGACCGTAAATCAAATCAAAGCGTTAGAGCGCGTAGGCGCGGACATTGTCCGTGTCTCTGTTCCGACGATGGACGCTGCTGAAGCGTTCAAACTTATCAAACAGCAGGTTAACGTCCCGCTGGTCGCCGATATCCACTTTGACTACCGTATTGCGCTGAAAGTGGCGGAATATGGCGTCGACTGCCTGCGTATCAACCCGGGCAACATTGGCAACGAAGAGCGCATCCGCATGGTTGTAGATTGCGCTCGCGATAAAAACATCCCGATCCGCATCGGCGTCAACGCCGGCTCGCTGGAAAAAGATCTGCAGGAAAAATATGGCGAGCCGACGCCGCAGGCGCTGCTCGAATCCGCCATGCGTCATGTCGATCATCTCGATCGTCTGAACTTCGATCAGTTTAAAGTCAGCGTTAAAGCCTCCGATGTCTTCCTGGCGGTGGAATCCTATCGTCTGCTGGCGAAACAGATCGATCAGCCGCTGCATCTTGGGATCACCGAAGCGGGCGGCGCGCGCAGCGGCGCGGTAAAATCGGCGATCGGTCTGGGACTACTGCTGTCCGAGGGGATCGGCGATACGCTGCGCGTCTCGCTGGCGGCGGATCCGGTGGAAGAGATCAAGGTCGGCTTCGATATCCTCAAATCTCTGCGTATTCGTTCCCGCGGCATTAACTTTATCGCCTGCCCGACCTGTTCACGCCAGGAGTTTGACGTTATCGGTACGGTGAATGCTCTGGAGCAGCGTCTGGAAGATATCATCACCCCGATGGATGTTTCGATCATCGGTTGCGTGGTGAACGGCCCGGGCGAAGCGCTGGTCTCCACCCTTGGCGTCACCGGCGGCAACAAGAAAAGCGGCCTGTATGAAGACGGCGTGCGTAAAGATCGCCTGGACAACAACGACATGATCGACCAGCTGGAAGCGCGGATCCGCGCCAAAGCCTCGATGCTCGATGAAGCCCGTCGGATTGACGTTCAACAGGTTGAAGCAAAATAACGTGTTGGGAAGCGATACGCTTCCCGTGTATGATTGAACCTGCGGGCGCGAGGCGCCGGGGTTCATTTTTGTATATATAAAGAGAATAAACGTGGCAAAGAACATTCAAGCCATCCGTGGCATGAACGATTATCTGCCGGGCGAAACCGCTCTCTGGCAGCGCATTGAAGGCTCACTGAAGCAGGTGCTCGGTAGCTACGGTTACAGCGAAATCCGTTTGCCGATTGTAGAGCAGACCCCGTTATTCAAACGCGCGATCGGCGAAGTGACCGACGTGGTTGAAAAAGAGATGTATACCTTCGAAGACCGCAATGGCGACAGCCTGACGCTGCGTCCGGAAGGGACGGCGGGCTGCGTACGTGCCGGCATCGAACATGGTCTGCTGTACAATCAAGAACAGCGTCTGTGGTACGTCGGGCCAATGTTCCGTCACGAGCGCCCGCAGAAAGGTCGCTACCGCCAGTTCCATCAGATCGGCGCCGAAGTGTTTGGCCTGCAGGGCCCGGACATCGACGCGGAGCTGATTATGCTGACCGCGCGCTGGTGGCGTGAGCTGGGCATCTCCGAGCACGTCAGCCTGGAGCTGAACTCCATCGGTTCGCTGGAAGCGCGCGCCAACTACCGCGACGCGCTGGTGGCATACCTGGAGCAGTTTACCGATAAACTGGATGAAGACAGTAAACGCCGGATGTATACCAACCCGCTGCGGGTGCTGGACTCCAAAAACCCGGACGTTCAGGCGCTGCTCAACGACGCGCCGGCGCTCGGCGATTATCTTGACGAAGAGTCGAAAGCCCACTTTGCCGGCCTGTGCGCGCTGCTTGACGATGCCGGGATCCGCTACACCGTCAACCAGCGCCTGGTGCGCGGCCTTGATTACTATAACCGCACCGTGTTCGAGTGGGTGACCACCAGCCTTGGTTCCCAGGGCACCGTCTGCGCCGGCGGTCGTTACGACGGCCTGGTTGAGCAGCTGGGCGGTCGCGCTACCCCGGGCGTGGGTTTTGCCATGGGTCTGGAACGTCTTGTTTTACTGGTCCAGGCAGTGAATCCGGAATTTAAAGCCGATCCTGTTGTCGATATATACCTGGTAGCCTCCGGGACCGATACTCAGTCTGCTGCAATGCGTCTGGCTGAGCAGGTTCGCGATGCGCTGCCCGGCGTGAAGCTGATGACCAACCACGGCGGCGGCAACTTTAAGAAGCAGTTCGCCCGCGCTGACAAGTGGGGGGCGCGCGTCGCGCTGGTGGTCGGTGAATCAGAGATTGCTGACGGAAACGTGGTAGTGAAGGATTTACGCTCAGGTGAGCAAACTACCGTAACGCAGGAGAGCGTTGCCGCGCATTTGCGCACACTTCTGGGTTAATCTCCCGGGAATTATTAGTCAGGAGAAGGACTGCGTGGAAACTTTTAACAACGAGAACGATCAGGTCGATGCGCTGAAGCGTTTCTTTGCCGAAAACGGCAAAGCGCTGGCGGTCGGGGTGATTTTAGGGATTGGCGCGCTGGTTGGCTGGCGCTACTGGACCTCCCATCAGCAGGATACCGCCAGAGACGCGTCGCTGGCTTACGAGAAGGCGACTTCCGCGCTGAAATCGAATACGCCAGAAGTGCTGTCAGGGGCAGAGAAATTCGCGACTGACAATAAAAATACCTACGGCGCCTTCGCCTCTCTCGAGCTGGCACAGCATTTTGTTGAACAGAACGATCTGCCGAACGCTGAAAAGCAGCTGCAGCAGGGGCTGGCGGCCGCATCTGATGATAATCTGAAATCGGTTATCAGTATGCGTCTGGCCCGCGTTCAGCTGCAAATGAAACAGGCTGATGCGGCGCTGAAAACCCTCGACAGCATCAAAGGTGAGGGCTGGACCGCCATTGTGGCTGATTTGCGCGGCGAAATTCTGTTGAGCAAAGGCGATAAGCAAGGGGCCCGTGCGGCGTGGGAAGCTGGCGTGAAAAGCGATGCTTCTCCTGCGCTCAGCGAAATGATGCGTATGAAAATGAATAATTTGTCCATCTGAGAGGGACTCGATGCAATTGCGTAAATTACTGTTGCCAGGGCTGCTTTCCGTTACCTTGCTGAGCGGGTGTTCGCTGTTTAATAGCGAAGAAGATGTGGTGAAAATGTCACCGCTGCCGACGGTAGAAAACCAGTTTACGCCGTCCACGTCCTGGAGCACCTCGGTTGGCGATGGTATCGGCGAATTTTACTCTAACCTTCATCCGGCCTTCGCCGACGGCGTGGTTTATGCCGCTGACCGTAAAGGCACCGTCAAAGCGCTGAATGCCGACGACGGTAAAGAGGTATGGTCGGTGAATCTTGCGGAGAAAGATGGCTGGTTCTCGCGTACCCCGGCGCTGCTTTCCGGCGGTGTGACCGTCTCGGGCGGCCATGTTTATATCGGCAGTGAAAAAGCGCAGCTGTATGCGCTGAATACCAGCGATGGTACCGTGGCCTGGCAAACCCGCGTCGCCGGCGAAGCGCTGTCGCGCCCGGTGGTGAGCGATGGCATGGTGCTGGTCCACACCAGTAACGGCCAGCTGCAGGCGCTGAATGAGACCGATGGCGCCGTGAAATGGACGGTGAACCTGGATATGCCTGCGCTCTCCCTGCGCGGCGAATCCGCTCCGGCCACCGCCTACGGCGCGGCGATCGTGGGCGGCGACAATGGCCGCGTCAGCGCGGTATTGATGCAGCAGGGGCAGATGATTTGGCAGCAGCGTATTTCTACGGCCACCGGCCCGACGGAAATTGACCGCCTGAACGACGTCGACACGACGCCGATCATCGTTAACGGTGTGGTTTATGCGCTGGCTTATAACGGTAACCTGACCGCGCTGGACCTGCGTAGCGGCCAGATTATGTGGAAACGCGAGCTGGGTTCGGTGAATGATTTCATCGTCGATGGTAACCGTATCTACCTGGTTGACCAGAACGATCGCCTGCTGGCACTGACCACCGACGGCGGTGTAACCCTGTGGACGCAAAGCGATCTGCTGCACCGTTTGCTGACCGCGCCGGTGTTGTATAATGGCAATCTGGTCGTCGGCGATAGCGAAGGCTACATGCACTGGGTTAATCCGGAAGATGGCCATTTTGTGGCGCAGCAGAAAGTCGATAGTTCCGGCTTCCTGACCGACCCGGTGGTTGCCGATGGTCGACTGCTGATCCAGGCGAAAGACGGTACGCTGTACGCGATTACGCGTTAATTACCGCTGTCGTGAGTGATTAAGAAACGGCCCCTGGCAGACAGGGGCCGTTTTGACTTTTTTAAAAACGTCGTTAAGACGATGTTGCTTAGTGATTGTATGAGGCATTTAACATGATACCTGTGGTCGCGCTTGTCGGGCGCCCTAACGTTGGAAAATCCACGCTCTTTAACCGCCTGACGCGCACTCGTGATGCGCTGGTTGCGGATTTCCCGGGGCTGACTCGTGACCGTAAGTACGGTCGGGCCGAAGTCGAAGGCCGCGAATTCATCTGTATCGATACCGGTGGTATTGATGGTACGGAAGAGGGCGTGGAAACCCGGATGGCGGAGCAGTCGCTGCTGGCAATCGAAGAGGCCGATGTGGTGCTGTTTATGGTCGATGCGCGCGCGGGCCTGATGCCGGCGGACATCGCGATCGCTAAACACCTGCGCTCTCGTGAAAAGCCCACCTTCCTGGTGGCTAACAAAACCGACGGCATCGACGTCGACCAGGCAATGGCGGACTTCTGGTCGCTCGGCCTGGGCGATATCTATCCGATTGCCGCTTCGCACGGCCGCGGCGTGACCAGCCTGCTGGAGCAGGCCCTGCTGCCATGGGTCGATGAGGTTAATCCGCAGGAAGAAGTGGATGAAGACGCCGAATACTGGGCGAAATTCGAAGCCGAGCAGAATGGCGAAGCGGAAGAAGAGCCGGAAGACGACTTCAATCCGCAGGATCTGCCGATCAAGCTGGCGATTGTCGGACGTCCTAATGTCGGTAAATCAACCCTCACCAATCGCATCCTCGGTGAAGATCGCGTGGTGGTTTACGATATGCCGGGCACCACCCGTGACAGCATTTATATCCCGATGCAGCGTGACGAGCGCGAATACGTGCTCATCGATACCGCCGGGGTGCGCAAGCGCGGGAAAATCACCGACGTAGTGGAAAAGTTCTCGGTGATCAAAACGCTGCAGGCGATTGAAGACGCCAACGTCGTGCTGCTGGTGATCGATGCTCGCGAAGGGATCTCCGACCAGGACCTCTCGCTGCTGGGCTTTATTCTTAACAGCGGCCGTTCGCTGGTGATCGTCGTTAACAAGTGGGATGGCCTCAGTCAGGAAGTGAAGGAGCAGGTGAAGGAGACCCTCGACTATCGTCTGGGCTTTATCGACTTTGCCCGGGTGCACTTCATCTCCGCCCTGCACGGCAGCGGCGTCGGCAACCTGTTTGAATCGGTACGCGAAGCCTACGACAGCGCTACGCGCCGCGTAAGCACCGCGATGCTGACCCGGATCATGAACATGGCGGCGGAAGATCATCAGCCACCGCTGGTGCGTGGCCGTCGCGTGAAGCTGAAATACGCCCACGCCGGGGGCTACAACCCGCCTATCGTGGTGATCCACGGTAACCAGGTCAAGGATCTGCCGGATTCCTACAAGCGCTATCTGATGAACTACTTCCGTAAATCCCTGGACGTGATGGGCACGCCGATCCGGATCCAGTTCAAGGAAGGGGAAAACCCGTTCGCTAACAAGCGTAACACCCTGACGCCGAACCAGATGCGTAAACGTAAGCGCTTGATCAAGCACATCAAGAAAAGCAAATAAGCTATCAGGACGATTCACCCACCAGCACAAAACACCCAAAGCCCGCATCTGCCGGGCTTTTTTGTTATCATGGGCTATCATAAAGGCGCAACAAAGCGCATGATTGGCGTGTACACAGAGGTGTACCCATGGTCATTAGCCAAAGTTTTGGGTATACCTCTAAGCAATTTGGGTACATTTCGCGGTGTACCCAATGGATCACGGTAAGGATTTTTCAGGTATTCGCACATGCCAAAACTTACAGACATGCAGATCCGCGCATGGATTAAGAGCGGGGAACGCTTCGAGGGGCGAGCAGACGGTGACGGCCTCTATCTGAGGTTTCGAAAAGAGGATAAAACTCCTTTTTGGCGCTATCGATATAAGCTGGTGGGGAAGGCACGCACCATGATGATCGGTTCTTATTCCGATTTCTCACTGGCAAAAGCCCGAGATATAGCGAAAGAGCTATCCGCGCGGGTAGCGCTCGGGTATGACGTAGCCGCAGAGAAGCAGGAGCGCAAGGCTGAGGCAATAGCCAAGATTGAGGCTGAGAAGAACGCCATTCACGTTTCAGAGCTTGCCGCTGAGTATTACGCCCGCCAGATAGAAACCACTTACAAACACCCGGAACTTTTCCGCAGCAGCCTGCAAAAGAACATCGTTGCGCTCATCGGAAAGATGAAAGTAGAGGACGTTCGCCCGCGGCACATTGATAGCGTCCTGCAGGATGTTTTAGAGCGCGGATCTCCCACGGTAGCTAATGATGTACTTCGCATGCTCAAACGCCTGTTTGATTACGCTGTGGTACGCGGAATGATAGAGGTTAACCCGGCGATATCCTTTGGCTCCAAAGACGCTGGCGGGAAGGAGCAGGGGCGCAAACGTGCGTTAAGCCGTGATGAGCTGATTATGTTCTTCAAGGCGCTACGCCGAGGGCGCGGAATCAGCAGAGAGAATGAGCTGACCTTCAAGATTATTCTGGCGCTTGGGGTGCGCAAAATGGAGCTCTGTGCCGCTGAATGGTCGGAATTCGACCTTGATAACGAGGTGTGGCACCTCCCTGGCTCGCGGGCAAAGAATGGTGATGACATCGATATCCCGCTGCCGGCGCCAGTGATCGAATGGATTAAAGAGATTCGACTTTTCGCCGGTGATAGTCGCTGGTTAATTCCGGCCAGGCGCGCCAGAACAACGGCCCACGTTAGCCGTGCCACGCTGAATATGGTTATGCCGTCTGTACTGAAAGAGATGGCTGACGTTGAGCCGTTCAGTATACATGACCTGCGGCGAACCATGCGCACCCAGATGGCCGCGATAGGCATTGACCCGGTGATAGCCGAGCGTTGCCTTAACCATAAAATACCGGGCATAGAGGGTATTTATAACCGTCACCAGTACTTTGATGAGCGGAAAGCGGCGCTGGCGCAGTGGGCGAATCTGCTGGTGGCCTTAGAAACTGGTGAAGATTATAACGTGACGCCAATAAGCATCGCGATGAACGCGTCAGCTAAATGAGATTATTATGAGACCAGATAAAAACATCAAGAGCAGAATTTTACCACTAGAATTTTGCGATCTCCAAAAAGCCAGTAGTATGCTGGGTTGTTCAGTCGATGACTTGTTTCATTGGGCTGAAATTAATGCTATTAGCCTTTCTCTTAGGCTTGATTATTTCCCAAGCTTTCTATCCTTTGATCACGTAGGTGGGAAGGATAGCGCAGAGCTATTTGAATCACTAATTTCAGAGTACAACCAAGTTACTCTAAGTGTCGAAAGGCGCGTTTCATACTTCATGCCTGACATGAACAATCCAGAAGTATATAGAGATGGAAATAGAATACATGTTAAAGGATGGGCTTTTGGCTTGTGGGCTATTAGGCCTAATAGAATCAGGGAGTTGAGTTCTGTTGGTCAGATAGAGCTTAATGAAGCTCTCGTTGTTGATCAGCATATGGATTTGTATATTAAGCATGACATTCGCGCCTTTCTCAGGGCTGAGAATGTATTTAGGGAAAAAACACTCCCTATATTGGTTAGACCTTCTCATGGTGACCCCAACCCTGAAGAGATTATAAATGCCATTAATAAGAAAATAGAATATCACACAATAAGCAAAGATGACGTGCTTCTTTCAAGGCATTGGATTAAAAAACTTCATGATTGCATTGAAAATAATGAGGGTATTTATAATTCATTTGATTTGGATGGTTTCTCTTATGAAGAGAAAGAAATTTTTGACATTAATAATGTACATGGAAACGTTGAAATATCGGCACGTAAAAGAGAAGAGGTTTATAAAGCAGCAATTTATTGGCTTTTAAATGACCCTGAATCGTGCAAAGGAAAGAAAGGTGATATTACACAACAGGCCTGGGCAAAGCGCATAGTCGAGGGGCGACATGAGAAACCGATATCCTTGGGTGAGGACAAGATAATAAAATGTCTGAGAGAGGCTATGAAGGGTGACAAGAACTGATATCACCAGGCTAATAAAATATTAACCTACAAAAACAAAATGGCGTCACTTATCAACCATTCCTCATGATGTATAGCATAAGCCCTGTAACGACGCATAAACCGAAACAGAGGGGTTACAGGGCATATGCAAGAGCAAGAAACACTTAGCGTAACAATTCCATCCAGTGGTTACATTCGGCGCTTCCGCTTGGCTCAGCACCTCGGCATTCACGTGGCCACGTTGGATCGCTGGGTTCGCGATAAGCACATTCCATCCCCGGTTAAGTTGGGGGAAAAAATCACTGCTTTTAATGCGGTAGAGATTAACAAATGGCTGGCAGAGCGCCGCGGGAAGGTGGTGTGATGCAAAAAGAAAACCGCCCCGGACAGCAGGCGGTTAACACAGATACTCGCGGATCTGATGTTACGCCACCAGCCTACACCGTTCAAGCCTCAAAACGCACTCCGAAGAAACACCGTGCCCGTACCTACATGCTGCGCTGTGGGGCTGGTGGGTGGACAGAAAATGATATCCTGCGCCATTGCCGGCTCTCATCTGGCCGCAACTATGCGAGCGAGCTTGAGCGCGAGCTTGATATCTGTCTGGAACGCCTGGAAGAGAAAAATCCTGATGGTATCGGGGCGCACATGCGTTACCGGTTTGCGTGCCGTGGTGACGTGCTGAAGGTGATTCAGTTCGTTAACCGCATGGCCGCAATCAACCAACATTACGGGCTTTCAAAGCAGGATATCGCCGACATTCTGAACCTCTACCCGGACAACTTCACCGCCGCATAACGGAGCCGAAAAAATGAAAATCGAAAAAAGCAGATTCAATTCTGAGGCCGCCCCTCAACCCAAGGTTAACCCGGGCGTAATTAACGGCAATGACTTTGCCGCCATCGTTCCCGTTATTCCCGGCCAAATTGGCGGGCGCGAAACCAATATTGCGAGCGCCAGAGATTTGCATAAAGCGCTGGGTGTGGGCCGCGACTTTACCAACTGGATTAAAGGCCGCATCGACCAGTACGGATTTGTGGCCGGGACTGACTATATCCGTGTTGAAAATTTGAGCTCACCAAAACGGGCGAGCGCAAAATTTCGCCAGCAAATCGAGCATGATTACCTTCTCTCGCTGGATATGGCTAAAGAAGTGGCAATGGTTGAGCGCAATGAACAGGGGCGCGCCGTCCGCCGCTATTTCATCCAGTGCGAGGAAGCGCTACAGCTGAGTGCGCCGGAAATCGCCGCGAAGTATCGCCGGCACCTCAAAGCCCGCATTGGTGCTGCCAACCTCTTCAAGCCGATGTGCGCCGCTCTGGATGCTGCCCGGGCAGAACAGGGGAAAGAGACGCAAGCCCGGCACTACAGCAATGAAAGCAACATGATCGCCCGTATTGTGCTGGGTGGCATGACCGCTAAGCAGTGGGCGCAGGTGAACGGTATCGACGGCGAACCGCGCGATAGCATGAGCGCCGCCCAACTGGAACACCTCAGCTACCTGGAGGGTACAAACATCACGCTGATCGATATGGGCATGGAGTACGGCCAGCGTAAAGCGGAATTAACCCGCCTCTCTCAGCGTTGGCTGGCTAAACGTCTGGGGGCTAACGATGAATAAGCCCACCAGCACACCGCTGCCAAACCACTCCTATCGCGACGCTCACGGCCAGATGGTGAGCGTGACCGCTGTAGCGCATAACCGCGTGACGTTCTATCGCGAGGGCTATCGGTTCCCATGCGTACAGCCCATTGAGCGCTTCATGAAGGAGTACACGGAGGTAAAGCAATGATTACCGCCGCCCGGCGCAAAAGCCTCTCTCTGGCTGGCCTGATGTTTGTAAAAGTTAACGCTCTGCTGGTGGTGCGCCACCGCGGGAACCTGTCAAAACCTGTCATTCTGTGGGCCACTGATAGTGGCTCTGTTGAAGTGTATTTCGAGACTAGTAAGCGCGCGGGTAAGCGTTCGGAAACTGACTGTCGGGAAGATAGCGTGTCCGGCGCCGGCGGTGGATGCGGGGCCCATCACACCGCCAGCTATAAATTGCCGCACCGTGACAAAAAGGGCTTGCGGTCTGAAGGTATCCCGGTCTATGGTTATAGCGCACCAGCAAAATCTGGTGCCGGGATTAGCCTCCCGGACATGATCGAGGCGACACATGACGCGCCAAGCGTCTTTTTTTGTGTCGTTAACTCAGTACACCCTTTTTTCAGCGATGCGGTTATAATCCGTGCCGCTATCAAAATTATGGTGGGCTGTGTAGGGGCTTCTTCGGAAGCGCCGGGTTCCTTGATCACCGGTAAGGCTAACCTTGCACAGTTCACCACCAGACAGATTAGCCTCTGCGGTGGTGGATATATTCCATTGATCAAGGAGGCGGCCAAATGGCTACTACCCCTACCCAAATTCCGCAATTTATCTGGATTATCGCCGCTGTTCGCCGCGATATGCCGACAATTACCGCAAAAATTCACCATATCGCCGCACCTTCTGAGCGTGAAGCCCGCCGTTCTCTGGTTCGGGATCACGTCTGCTTTTTCGCTGGTCGCATCCGTCTGGAGGTGGCTCATGCGTAACTATTTCCGCATCACCGGCTACGCCGTTAATAAGCGCGGTTTAACGGTTGGTATCGGCTATCAGCTCACATCCAGCGACACCAAAACAGCAACGGCCCACGCAGTGCTTCAGGCGCAGCGTGAAGGTCTCAGCCATGTGCGCATTACCCGCGTTCGGGAGGTGGCTGCATGAGCCTGTATAACGATTTAGTTCGCCACGAGTTCGGCAAAGGCGTCACCGCTGATGAGCTGGAAAGCATTCAGAACCGCAAAGACGAGGCCGTGAGTGATTTGATGCTCGGCATTAGTGCCATTGGCAGCCTGATGTTCTGGGCTACGGACAATGGCAACTACACCGAGGAAACCGCAAAGGGAGACATGCGCAAAATAGGCGCAATGCTGGGTACGGTTGGTGAGGTGGTGCTGGCGCTGAACGATACCGCAGCGAACGCGGGTGTATGTCGTTCTGACTGCGGGAAGGAATCAAAGGTGAGGTCAGCCAAATGAATATAAACGCTATATACCGCCATCCTGCCGAGCAAGAGGCCGAGGCAATGCTATCCCGTGTGCAACCTTATCCGGAAGATTTTACGCTGGCAGAACGTACCGCGGAACGCATGACCCGCGCCCGCAATGGGCTGGCTCACGTTATGACTGATTTAGCCACTCAACTAAGCGATGAACAGGCCGAAATCGTGTATTGCTGGCTGAGTAAAGTCCTGACGATTGTCGATATGGCCAGAATTGATGCGGAGGGCAGCGCATGAATACAGTCGCCGTAATTGAACCAGAAACAATCCCGACAGGTGACGCAACGGCAGCGGTGCGCTATGCCAGTGAATTGCTTGAGTTATGGAATCTTTATCTGGACGGGCCATTACGTGCCGCCAATCCGCTTTATGGTGCCAGACTTGCGACATTAATCACCGAATTGAGATGCGCAACCATTAGAACCGAGCGCAAAGTTAATCGCCTGGCTGATGAACTAACGAAGATGCGCGAGTATCGGGAGGGCAGCGCATGAGCAAGTTATCCCTGATTGATTCAGCCTGCCGTATCAAGCAAGCGCAGCAAGTTCTTTCTCTTTGGCTTGAAGCACCGATTAAAAAAGATAGCGGCACGGATCATCTTATTGGCGCAGTCATTACCCTTCTGGATGGTATCCCCGAGCTGATGGATTCAGTAGAAGGCGAGTTAGTTGATATGGATTTGAGTCTGGACGGCAAAGCATGAGCAACGTAGAGAAATTCACACCGGGAAATGACGACGTATTACGCGCCGAAGCCACACCGCACGGCGTCAATATCATGACCCGCAATGATGCCGGGGGATTTGAGCTGGTTGCTCTTATCAGCTACGAGAGCGCCGTGAACGGCCTTGACGCCGGAGAGTACGACGACAAGCCAGATATCGGATACGCCATACATTTTGCCGTTGCTGATGGCGGGGCGCGTGGCTGGTTCGACTTTACCGCGCAGCATAACGTCACTATGTGGCGCTGGCTGATTGCTGCGACGTTCATTTCTGAGATGAAGCGCGAAAACGGCACAACCACCATCACGGAGGATGACGGCAAATCGTCGCTGGTGACGTTTTATTCAAATGGCACGGCGGGGATTGTGGTTTACCCGTTCGCGGAACGTCTGGCGATGGCTAACAACATGGAGGGCGCAATGATTGAGCGCTACGGCATTGAGCAGGGAACAGCGAACGCCATTGTTTTTTATCAGGCCATGATCGACACGGAGCGCGGGGAATTGACCCCGTTCGGGCGTGAAACGCTGGCAGAGCTACACGATGGATTCATTGCCGATCTGAATGAAAACGGCTTGCCTGAAATGCCAGCGGCGCACTGAGGGAGGTAACACGAATGCGTAATATCGACCTTATCCGCGAAGTGACCAGCGCCGCAGCAGGGCGATGGCCTTATGTGCTGGCCGGATTGTCTATCGACGTTCCTGATTCATCGCGCCGCCATGCCCCCTGCCCTGCATGTGGTGGGAAAGACCGTTTCAGATTCGACGACAACGGGCGCGGCAGCTTTATCTGCAACCAGTGCGGCGCGGGCGATGGCTTAGACCTGATTAAGAAGGTGAACAACTGCGACACCACGGAGGCGGCACACCTTGCCGCTGATGTGCTGGGTATTGATTACCGGGCCGCAGAATCAGCACCAGACGCTGCCAGCCAGAGACAGAGGCAGTTAGCCGCAGACCGCCAGCAGCGTGAGCAGGAGCGCCAGAAACAGGCAGCAGAGGACGCAGATCAGCGAAGGGCTACGTTTGCCCGTCTGTATACCGGAATGCGCCTGAGATCCATACAGGGAGAATCTGAGTACCTGCAATCAAAAGGGCTGACCGGGTTTAAATACCCGCTTATGCCCGATGGTTCGTTATTGCTGGAGCTGGTGGATGAATCCGGCGCAGTCACAGCCGCGCAGACCATCACCCCGCAGGGAGAAAAGCGACTCATTAAGGGATCGGCAAAGCGCGGGGCATATTACGCCGTAAACGCGCTGGAACGGCCTCAAAGCGTCGTGATTGCCGAGGGGCTGGCTACCGTTCTAACGTGTCACTTAATTCGCACAGACGCGCTGACAGTGGCAGCAATCGACGCGGGCAACCTGCTGCCCGTCGCCGAAGTCATGCGCCGGAAGTACCCACAGGCACAAATCATCATCGCCGCTGATAACGACCACCAGCAAGGAGGCCCCGAAAGTGGGGGCACCAATACGGGCAAAGACGCCGCAGAAAAAGCCGCCTTATCCGTGGCTGGCTGGGTATCACTGCCCCCGACTGAGTGCAAAGCAGACTGGAACGACTATCACCAGCAGCACGGGCTGGAAACCGCTACAGCAGCATTTAACGATTCAATGTACCAACCGCAGGGGGAAGATGTGAAACCGCAGCTACAGGCCATTGAGGGCGGTAAAAAACGCCGGAGTGCAGAGGCCGGGGATATTTCACAGATGGCCGCGAGCCAGAAGGCAAAACTACTTTCCTCACGATGGGAAATGCTGGCAGTCAACCCGGACAGCGGCAGCGTTTATTGCTATGGCTCTGGCGTGTGGGAAAAGGTGGCTGACAGCGAGCTTGAGCGGGTAATGGTATCAATTTTTGAGGAGCACGAAGCCCACTACACTGAGAAGGGCATCAAATCCGTGGTTGCCACCATGAAATTACAGCTACCTGTTATCGGTGAGCAGCGCGGCGATCTTATTGGTTTTGAGAACGGCGTGTATGACCTCACCGCGCAGACGTTCAGCCCGCACAGCCCCGATAATTGGCTGGTAAACCACAATGGCATTGCCTATATGCCGCCGGCACCCGGCGAGAACCTCGCTACCCATGCCCCCAGCTTTACCCGATGGCTGAATCATGCAACGGCGGGTAATAACCAGAAGGCCGAACGCATCAAAGCAGCCCTGTTTATGGTGCTGGCGAAGCGTCACGACTGGCAGCTATTCATTGAGGTGACGGGAGAAGGTGGCAGCGGTAAATCAGTGTTCAGCAGCATAGCCACTACACTGGCAGGTGAGCACAATACCGCCAGCGGTAGCATGAGCACGCTGGATCTTGCCCGCGGGCGTGCGCAGTTTGTGGGTAAGGGCCTGATAATCATGCCTGACCAGACCCGTTATGTGGGTGAAGGTGCGGGTATAAAGGCTATAACGGGCGGCGATCCAGTAGAGATTGATGGGAAGTATGAGAAGCAATTCACCACCGTGCTGAGCGCCGTCGTGCTGGCAACCAATAACGAGCCGATGACCTTTACCGAACGCAACGGGGGAATTGCTCGCCGCCGGGTGATATTCCCTTTTAACAACCCGGTATCAGAGGCAGATAAAGACCCGGATCTCACAGCAAAAATCAGGTCAGAAATCCCGGTAATTATCCGCCACCTGCTGGCCACATTTGCAGACCAGAACAAAGCGAAGACTCTTTTAATTGAGCAGCGTGATTCTCAAGAGGCGCTGGACGTTAAACGCGGTACTGACCCGGTGATAGACATGTGCGCGGCTTTGTACTTCATGAATGAGCCAAAGGGTTTGATGATGGGCGGTGGTTCCTGGGCTGGCCAGCCAGAGCCGAGGGCATATCTCTATCATCTGTATCTGGCATTCCTGGAATATCACGGGCTGGGTAAACCGCTGTCTGTGGAGAAGTTTTCACGGGCCATGAAGAACTCCGCGAAGGAATACCGAAGCCAGTATCTTACAAGGAAAGTAAGGGGGCGCACCCAGACCAACCTCAGCATAACGGAACTGGCAGAGGAATTTATCCCCCGCGCCTACGGGGCTGATATTCCAGAAACCCCATAGTGAAACTTTTTTAGGGTGATTTACGTCTACACCTCTACCAAATGTGCTTTCAGGCCAGTGATAGCAAGGGATACAGGCAGGTAGACGTATATATATTTACCTCTACCTTACGTCTACATACCTCTACTTTAGAAATGGCTGTATAAAGAATCAGGGTAGACGTAAGTAGAGGTAAGGTAGACGTACAAAATGAAACCTCTACCCGGCTGAAAGCCGCATGGTTGCTGACCTTGAGCGATTTTTAATGGTAAAGGTAGACGGGTAGACCGACAACACCCCCAAAAAGATTTGCAGGGGGGTATTCAGAATGATGAATAGAGGAAAAATGAAAAAATTCGCTGAGTGCCAGGGGAGACCATCGCTGCTCATTCCGGGCGATCATTTAGAATACTGCGACAGGTTTAAGTATCCGGTGATTATTGTATGGAAACGTGTCAAATATGCCGATGTAACCTGGCTGAACGAGCCGTTCCAGGTATCACATAGAGAACTGTTTCACCGCGATGACTTTCGGCAGGACTTAGAGGAAAGAGCAGAAGTTATCTACCTGCGATATGCCACACCGAAGACAGCCAGAGCCATTACTTACTCGTTTATTACCCTGTACGAACTTGAGCAGCATTCAGCTTTAGAGGCCGCAGAGGCATTATTTGATATGACGATTGCAATCATTCGTGAATATGAATCTGCAGGAGCGAAACAATGACAGCACAGATATCAGCATACGGGCGGCTGGTGGCCACCGCTGCGTGGCAGTTTGAACGCTACATGTAAAACCATACCGCCCCATGAAAATGCCCATATTTTATTTATAGGCAGAAACGGTGTGTTCTGGCTATGTATGGCAGGAATGGTGTGTTATGCCTATAGATAGGCAATCTTGATGAGTTCTGCCTATAAGGACTGATAGCGCTCGAAAATGGTCGTTGAGACGGGCTGTGGCGGAAGATAGTTAAGCGCCCACCAGCCTCTGCAGAAGATTTCGGAGGCCTTCACAAACCGCTAAGGAGACTAGGCACCGCATGGGGATTACTCACTCAAACGCCGAGGCGTTCAGGTTAAAAACAAGTCGATGAAAGTGGCTGTATTGGATTAGTCTTCTTCGATGTTACGATAATACTTCATTTACTTTTGGGGATAAGTTGATGTCAGTATGGCACATCATTGTGTTGATATTCGCTATTATAATTTATGTTCTTCCCGGCGTTATAGCCAGTTCAAGGGAGCATAAAAACGCTACGGCAATATGGGTGTTAAATATTGTCCTGGGCTGGAGCTTCTTGGGTTGGATAGCCGCGCTTGTCTGGTCTTTCACAAACCCCGGAGTGGTTAAGCTTGAACCACAGGTGTTTGGCGCGGATTCTGCTGGTGGCGGTTCAGTAGACGATACTAAAAAATGTCCGTATTGCGCCGAAACAATAAAAAAAGAAGCAATATTGTGCCGATTTTGTGGCAAAGATTTATAAATCGACATCGTCAAGCAAGGGTGGCATCAATGAAAATTATTATGGTATTAATTTCATCACTTTTATTTCTCACGGCATGTAAGCCTACAGAAGAGAAAGCCATAGAGTTGGCTAAAAGCGAGATATCGCACGACATGAAAGATCCATCATCTACCCAATTTAGAGATGTTGCGTCAAAAAAAGTTGGTGAAAAGGATGATGGCTCTATCGCAATGCTTGTCTGTGGTGAGGTGAACTCAAAGAACAGCTTTGGGGCATATTCAGGGTACTCGCCTTTTGTCATTGCGCTAACGATGAAATCAAAGGGTTTTTTCTCTTCCGGTGTTGTGTACGTAGTTGAAGGGAAGACAGTAGATGATCTTCCAACAAGCACGAATAGTGCAAATACGATTAACCCCTGCAAGTAACCTCAAGGCAAACCCGCTCCGGCGGGTTTTTTGTACCTTTTTCATTTCATAAATTGCAATGCTTGCCATTTATGTTGCATAAACTACAATATAAATTGACTGTATAAATATCAGGGGTAAGCAGATGAACCGATCGCAAATCACGGTAGCACTTTGCCGGGAGCATCTTCAGTCCATTCGTGAAATTCAGGAAGAGGAGCGCAAGCGTTCTCCGATTGGTGTAGCACCAACGGTAAACGCTATTGCCCGCGCATTGGTTGCTAAGGGTCTTGAATCCGTTAAGCGGGGTGGGTGATGGAGCAACTACAGAGATTGGCTGAGGTGATTGCCGAAACCTATATCCGCGATCTGCGCCGGGAAACGGGTAGCAACGTTCT
This sequence comes from Klebsiella sp. 28, assembly GCF_018223905.1. Taxonomy (NCBI): domain Bacteria; kingdom Pseudomonadati; phylum Pseudomonadota; class Gammaproteobacteria; order Enterobacterales; family Enterobacteriaceae; genus Klebsiella; species Klebsiella sp. 28. The sequence goes on along the minus strand of NZ_JAGRQY010000050.1, from coordinate 59,878 downwards.
TACCGTGGATGGCGTTAGCGGGTGTGTCGAAGCCCCTCTACTTTCAGCCGGACTTGTTGATAACGCTGTGAGTGCGTCCAAAGATAAGTTTGACTCGGCCTTCGAGCGTAAGGCCTATCGAATGTTGATGGAGTTTATTTCTTTTGATGGCCCGGAGTATCGGCTTACTGAGCATGGTCGCCATGTAATTACAGTCATGAACACCATATCCCTGAGAAAAAATAAGGTAATAACCATCCATTGAGGTGAGCATGACAACAGGCTTTGGCGATTACACGATAGAGATTGAGGCGGATGTAGCAAAATTGCTTTCTGGGCAGCGCGCTGCTGACGCGGCCCTAAAACAGATTGAGACATCAGTCAAAAGGGCTGGCAACTCCGCAGAAAAACTTGATAAAAGTCTCGATAAGTTGGGAGGGGGGTTCTCACGCCTTGCTGTGGCCGTTAAGGGGTACATATCAATTCAGGCGTTGATGAAGCTCCAGCAGTTGTCTGAGGAATTCACATTACTTCAGGCGCGAGTAACACGTTTATCTTCAAGTTCAGAGGAAGGTGCGCGGAGTTTTCAGCAGCTTGTAAATATTGCCTCCGCAACTGGGGCAAGCCTAGGTGATACCGTCAACCTCTGGCAGCAGCTCACCGCCACACTGAAAACCGTAGGTGCTACTAACAGCGATGTTAACCGACTTGTGATGACGCTGCAGAAGATTGGCACTATTGGCGGCTCATCAGCTCAGGAAATGGCTAATGCGCTAAGGCAATTTATGCAGTCGGTAGCATCCGGCAGAATTCAGGCTGAAGAGTTTAACTCAGTGCTGGAGCAGATGCCTGAGCTAGCGAGGCAGATTGCCGATGGCATGGGAATTCCATTTAATGAGCTCCGCCAGTTGATGCTGGCCGGCAAGTTAGATATTGGTGAAGTGCTAGCGGCAATCGAAAAGCGGTCCGATGAAATCAACCAGCAGTTTGAGACTATGCCGCGCACTGTATCGCAGGCAACAAATGCTTTGATTACTCAGTTCGGGGTAGCTATATCCAAAATTGATGATGCTATCGGTGGGTCGCGCTATTTGGCAAAACTTCTCGACCAAACTGCCCTTTCTATCTCCGTAGCCACCGGAAATGTAGATCCTATTGTTGCGATAGATGCGCAGTTGGATTCTCTGAATAAAAAATTAGCTGTAACTGAAGCAGCTTACAATACAGTTTCCAAAGCTTCTATCTACACTGACGCAGGTACTAAAACACAAATAGATGCTATCAAAGGTCAAATTGCTGCCCTCGAACAAGCTAAATCTCTTTATTCTGATATTGGGAAGGTGGCATCAGGTTCTGTAGATGGATCTAAGCCAGCTTATATCACCAATCTCGAAAAGAAAACTGCAGAGAACAACGCCAATTCGATCATTAAATCTGGCCAAACAGTAGTTGATAAGCTTACCCAGCAGCGCGAGCAATTAAGCAAAGACAAGGCCAAAGGGCTGATTGACGATAAGAAATATGCTGATGCTGCTGCTGTTCTGGATAAGCAAATTGCCGAAGCCAAGAAAAAGCAGGATAAGCCTGCGAAGAATGCCTTTGCTCGCGGCGACGATTCAATCGACAACCTGCAGCGGCAGATTGCCGTTTTGACAATGCGCTATGACGAGAACACCAGAGAGGCCGCACAGTTTAATGCCGTGGCCGCTCTCGGAGCTAAGGCTACCGATGCACAGAAGGAAAGAGTGCGTGAGTTGGCCGGGCAGTTATTTGACGCTCAGCAGCGCCAGAAAGACCTTAATGATGCGATTAGCAATGACCCCGTGCGTAAGGAAAATAAAACTTATTCAGATGGTCGAGACCAGCTAAAACGTCAACTAGACGGCCAGATGATTGACCAGAAAACCTATAACCAGCAATCTGAGTTAATGGAGCAGCAGCATCAAGTCAATCTGGCAAAAATCCGTGCTCAGGAGCAAACAGCAAACCCGATAGCAGCCGCCCGCGCTGAAGTTGACCCAGTACAGCAACTGGTAAACGAGAACGACCAGAAGCTTGCCCTGATGAGGCAGTACCAGCAGCAGGAACAGGCAATACTCCAGCAGAGCTATCAACAGGGAAAAATCAGTTATGATCAGTTCATCGCTGCCAAATCAGCTACGGATGCTCAGTATCTGGCCCTGAGAACAGCCCAGGAGAACCAGTTCAACGAGCAGATGACAGCAGCGCAGTGGCAGCTATTAAGCCAGCAGAGCCTCGGCTATAACATGCTGACGAGTGCTGTGGACGCCTTTAGCGGTAATGCCTCAAACGCAATTACTGGGCTACTCACTGGCACAATGTCAGCACAGGAGGCAATGAGGTCTCTTGGGAATACCATCCTGAACAGCGTGATCAACAGCATTGCCCAGGTGGGTGTGGAGATGCTGAAGAACTTCATCCTGTCTCAGACATTGGGCGCGGCGGCTCAAGCGGCAAATGCTGCGTCTGCCATTGCAGGAGGGGCTACGGCACTTGCAGCTTGGGCGCCAGCAGCAATTGCCGCCTCAATTGCCACTGGGGGAACAGCCTCGGCGACAGGCTTAACCGCGTATCAGGGGGCGCAAGCCGCCGGATTGGCAACAAGTGTGCTCGGTGGCCGCAAAAATGGGGGCCCTGTAACAGCCGGCGGAGTGTACCCCGTAGGCGAAGGAAACCTACCGGAACTCATGCAGACCAGTAAAGGGCTGTTCATGATACCCGGTGATGATGGCCGAGTATTCAGCAACAAGGATGTAACCAGCGGAGCGCCGACCATCAAGAAGGCATCAACCGGTAAAGAATATCTCCCGGCATCCTCAGCATCATCCAGCCAGGCGGAAAGCCGCACTGAACGACCGATACAGGTCAACATAACCCTTATCGACCAGACCACCGGCAACCAGCACAACATTACTGGCACTGAAGCTTTCCAGCAAGGTGACGTGGTAACAGTTACTGGATTTCTCAATGACGTGGATACCGGCGGCCCAATGTCCACAGCGATCGCAGATGCGCACGGGCTTAGACGGCAGGCAAGGGGCGCCTTTTAATGTGCCCTAAGGGGGGAGGTAAACCCTCTCCCCCATGCTTTACAGGACTGCCAGTTTAAGAGCATTTTCACCCGTCGGAAATAAGAACTTTTTTTCGCGTGAACGCAGCCAGTAAACAACCTACCCCATGAGAGGGTGACAAAAGTTGACATCGAAAGGCGATCCCGTGACTAACGACGAAAAGCAAAAACTATACCGTGCGTGGGCTGATGATATCGGCGGCGGAATACCTTTCCCGGACGCCTGCAGGGATATGACGTGCGGAGCGACGACGAGGAAAGGGACGCCGTGCAAAATGACGGCGCTTTACGCTTCTGGGCGCTGCAAGTTACACGGCGGTATGAGTACCGGCGCAAAGACACCAGAAGGCAAGGCGCGGCAGTTAGAGGGGCTCCGCCGCTGGCTGGAGAGAAAGCGGCAGGCCACCAGCCAAGGCGCTGGTTCGCATTGAGGTTCGCACCGAAAACGGCTTTAAAATATTGGACTGTACTGGACGGATTTAAAACGCGGGCATTCTTAAACCCGCGCCAGTAGCGGGCTAAGAACAACAATGAGACTTGAGCCGTCAAAGTTTTTAGGTTCGCAGTACGCAGCACGGTACGCAGCAAAATGAAGGTTTTTTCAGTGCGTACCAGACAGAGATAAGGGGTGATAAATGGGTATCAAAGGCAGGGGAATGAACAACATTCGCCGCAACATCAATGCGCTGGTGAAAGATATAGCCGGGCGCCGGGCATACCGCGCTGTTCAGGCAGCATTGCAAGAAGGTTCGTTGGTCGCCGCCCTCTATACTCCGATTGATACCAGTACCCTGATAAATTCACAGTATCGGGAAGTTGTAGCCAGAGGAACGAGAATAACCGGCCGTATCGGTTACTCCGCAAATTATGCAATTTATGTTCAGGATCCGGCTATACCGCAGACGTTCAGGCGTTCGACGGCAAAGAAAGAGTTTCTGCAGAAAGGTATCGAGGATGCGAAGCCGCAGATGGTTGCCGCTATCGTTCGCGAGCTGTCAAAACGCTGATATCGGAAAAACGGAACTGATACTTGCGCATCAGATACTTACCCCATGAGTAGTTAACAATTGTTAAGGTTCTAGCGACGATTATTAGGCCGTATTCGCAGTAACCAATTGTGCAGAACTCATATAATTTCGTATTCATTTGGGGATTTTTTTAGCGGAGATCTGAGCCAATGAGAGAGCAGACGCGGGTTTACACCTCTGCGCTACCACGAATTAACCTCCAGTTTCTGGCAAATCTGCAAAGCAGGCTGGTGGATTCGAGCCCGAAAACACACATTTTTTGTGATACCGAGAGCGGAAGGGTGTACTTCTCGATGGTCTCTGGTGGCTACAGCGCGACAATCAACGGGGTAACGCGGGTTATTGGCATCACGATCACCCGGGTAGGTTTTGGCTATCGGCGATGGTACATTTGCCCGCATTGTGGTGGCCGGGTTGCGAAATTATTTATTGGCCGGAAGGATGTAGGGTGTCGTAAATGCTGGAGCCTTCACTATGCCAGCCAGAGTGAAGATGAGATCGCTCGCTTACGGCGCAGTGTGTGGAAGCAGAGGCATGATATATGGGGGGATGATTACCCACCCGCGGGCAGCCTGCTAAATAGCCCGCTCAAGTTTCCGAAGCCTGCCGGCATGAGATGGGATACCTTCGAGAAAAAGCGCTCTCGACTGCTAAAGACTGAATCAGCTTACTGGCGGCTGAAAGAACCGAGGGACGCTAAAGGGTTTGCTCGGGTGATACGCAAAGTGGAGGCGTCAATTCGGTCATTTGAACGGGCATCGAAAAAGGCTACCCCATGAGCACGCTAAGATTGCCCTAACGCTTACCCCATGATCACGGCACGATAAAGAGCGCCACCGCCGCAGGTTGAGCGCACAAGCCTACCAGTGGAAGAAGCCAGCGCCGCGCAGGTAGATACGGGATTATTCCGCATGTAACTTATGCTTATTAAGCAAATTACCTTTATTCACCTTTACAGAATTGTGAGTGCGTCAGTATCGTTATCCTTCCGATTCGCATTTATTCAGGATTTGCATGTACCAGCTAAAGATAACCATCCGAGACAGCAAACCACCAATATGGCGGCGTGTGCTGGTTCCAGAGCAAATCCCCTTTAGTGAACTTCACGCGGTGATCCAGTTGGCTTTTGGCTGGAATGACGAACATCTGTATATGTTCGAGAAAGGCCGTAAAGGTGATCTAGGTAGCGAGTATCGCGTATGGGGTGAGGGTGAAAGCATGGATAATGCGGCAATCACGCCACTATGGGCGGCGATCCAGAATGAGGGTGACAAGCTGGTTTACACGTATGACTTTGGCGACTGGTGGGATTGCCTTATTGTGCTGGAGAAGCAAACACATGATACCAGCATCCAGCCTGTTAGCTGTTTGCGTGGGAGGGGGACTACCCCGGCGGAAAATTCGGGGGGATTGCATGGTTACAATGAATTGCTCTTACAGGCCAGAGAATCTGATAATCCTGAACAGGCCGAGATACGCAATTTCCTTATGCTGGATATTGAACGCCGGGTTTACGACCTGAACAGCATTAACGACAGATTGCAGGCTCTTAACTGACCCGCCAGCATTCCCCATCAATCGCTTTATCAGCGCCGCCATTATCGCGCACAACGGCACACTGTCCGGGTAAACCGTAGCGCACGACCGTTGCGCTAGTCTCACCGCCGCTTTTTATCTGCCGGGATTCGTACACTGTCACCCGCTCAAGCAACCCACCAGCAACCATACTTTCAAGAGTTCGCCGGGTTGATTCTAGCTGGTGGCGCTTATCGAACGACGCCATGCCATGAAGAAGGTAGGCCACGCCCGACACATCGAACGGCGGCGTACCAATCTCACCCGTCACCCATTCGAGGTTATCCGGCTCAAAGTAGCTGAGTATCTCTTTTTTGCGGCTGGTCATTCTCATGGCTGGGGGATTCCTTATTGTGGGATAGATGTATCATACAATAAGAATGGTAACGGCAAGATTGCGACGATGCTCAAGTTTGCGTGAAAGAGGGGAGCACCTTCTAAAATCATGTACACATGGGTGTACACAAAATAATTATCAAACTTTAAATTTACATATAAAACAATGTACTTATGGGTTTTATTGTCTTTCACATCAAGAAAAGCAAATAAGCTATCAGCAAGATTTACTCACCAACATGAATCCTTCAAAGCCCGCTCTGCCGGGCTTTTTTATTAAGGACGATTGTAGCGACGCAACAACGCGCATGATTGGCATGTATATCTGCACGTATCCTATGAGATTTCTCATTTGCCAGCTTCGCTTGCTCAAGCAATTGTTTGAGTACGCTATGATAATATATACGCAGAAAGTTATCGCAATGATACGAGAGAAAACGCATCTGGATATATCGGAGAAAATCCACGGTGTCGCTCTTCTGTAATATGGGAGAAACTGGAGAGTCTACTTTATGGCTGAGTATTGTGGTAAATTGCGGTTCTTCCCAGGATGGGGAAATTAATCGGCAAGGCGCGATTATGTATTACAGCAATGTTGTCATCAGCTATTTACAGGCCAATAAAATTCTCGCAATGAAACTTGATCGCGCTGTTTCAGGCACAGAACAACGGGTTTCCGGTCAGGTTAAAACAATAGGTGCTGGCGTAACTCGAATCCTATATTATACATCCTGTTTTACTGATGAGTATCAGGATGTATGTAAAAAGCAGAAGAATGAGGATGTTAGATTTGCTAAAGGTATCTACCATCTTTTACAGCGTAAGAATATTGTATATGAAATACTGAAAATATATTTTGAAGAAATATTTAAGCACAAAACAACAGAGCAGTTAGAGCATATTAAAAGAATTCTGATGGCTGTTAACATTCATATCGCTGCAGACTCTCTAACCAAATCTGGATTTGTTTTAGCTACGGCTACCTGTGTTTCGGTTGGCATGAAACTAAGCCTTGATATGGGAGCGATTGCTGGGCGTTCTGCGGGGGTCGCCGTTACAGTGGCTGGTATGTATGGCGTTGTGCAGAGGGCTGCAGATAGCGCTGAGCGTCTCCGAATCTGTTATCCTGCATTCTTTTCTATACTATACGAACAAGAACTTGAAATGATGTATTTCCTGGTGGCGCCATTATTTGAACATGCCGACGCTTTTAAAGCCCAATGGGCTTCAGAGGCAGAGCTCGCTAATATCATCGAAAGAATGATTAGGTAGTGATGATGTCATTTATTAAAAGATCGCTTTTGTGGTTGTTCCAGCAATTAATTTCGCTGTATGCCCCGCCACTTTGCATTGTCATATTTGCAGTGGTTTTTTTTCAAATTTTTCCTGAGGGGCCGGTTTGGCCTGTTGGTATATTCGCTGTGCTTATGATTATTATCTTTGGGCGCTATGTGAAATGGTAATTCTAACGTTATTTATGATAAGGAAATTGTATGTCTACTCCCGCACATTTATGGCTTGAAGATGAAAACGGTTCTCCGATCATTGGAAGCTGCATGATGCCAACGCGTCTTGGATCTATTGAGTTAAAATCATTCTCTCATGGTATTACTATTCCAGTTGATCCAAGCTGGGGAAAATTGACAGGTACGCGAATACATCGTCCTGTGTCGATAGTGAAGGAATTCGATCAGACAACACCGATTTTGTATCGTGCCGTGTGTGAGGGGCGCCCGATGAAGAAGGCGATTATAAAGATGTATCGCATTCTGGAGGCGGGCATTGAGGCCGAGTATTTCAACATCATCCTGGAGAACGTCAAAGTCACTACGGTTACGCCGTATTTATCACCTACTGGTATGAGCAGTACCCACCTGGAAACGCTCGAGATGCGTTATGAGGCGATCACCTGGAAATACATGGACGGAAATATTTACTACCGCGACTCATGGAATGACCGTTGTTGTGCATGACTCCATTATTCTCACGCAAAAAATGCCAGGTATCTCGTAGTAGGTACAATTTTATACATCAATTCACAGTTGAAATTCATATTGGTGGGTTTTTGTGGCCGCCATGCCGGTAAATGTCAAAACCTTCCGCCATAATCCCGCGATACTTCGCCGGGAACAGAGCGGCTCAAAGGTGGACTTACTATGCAGATTGGTTTTATCGGCCTCGGCGCGGTGGTGGAAACCGCCTATTTACCGGCGCTGCGTCGCCTGGGGGACGTCATCGACCGCTGCCAGGGCTATGACCTGGACTGCAGCAGAGCGCTGCCGGGGATCCAGCGCTGTAGTTCGCTGTCGGCGCTGCTGGCCGAACCCCTGGATACGCTCTTCATTACCACCTCATCACTTCAGCATCTGCCCGTACTGGAGAGGGCGTTAGCCAGCGGCATTTCCCGCATCGTGGTGGAAAAGCCGATCGTGGCCAACCTTGAGCAGGCCGCCCGGCTGCGGGCGCTGCTGGCGCCGCCTGAGCAGGCCGCGCGGGTGCTGGCTCTTGACCACTGGATGGCGCGAGGCGTTGCGCTGAACGCTCCTGGCCCGCGGTGGCGAGCGGAAGGGGAGGCCAGCCGCCTGCCGCCGCCGCACCTGTCAGCGCAGGATATCGTCTGGCTCGAAGGCTATTTACAGGAGCCAAGCGGCTTTAACAGCGCTGGTGAGCCGGTCGCACTCAATTTTGCCACCGGGGAGCTGGATACCCGGCAGCTGCGTCACCCTGATGGGGTGATCCTTGATATCGGCACCCATGTCCTGGCGATGCTCCGCGAAACCCTGCACGCCAGCGGAGGCGATACGGCGCTGAGCCTTTCCCTTCGGGTGGCGAAAGACCGCCTCGGCCATGACATTGCTCCTGGGGATACGAGCACTGCCGAGGGGGAGGCGCATCTGCAGGGAACCCTGGGCACTATCCCGCTCAATATCTGGCTCAACAAATACGCGGGTCCCGCAGGCGGGCAAAAGGGAATGCGAATAGGACTGCGGGACGGGCGAATAATCACCCTCGATCGCGCCCCTGAGGGCGAAGTGGTGACGCTACAGGACGGCGAGCGGGTGCAGCGCTGGACCCGGCCCGGGGCGATCTATACGCACTGTCTTGATGAGCAGATCCTCGGCGCGGATAATCTGTTTATCCGGGCGCCGGACAGCGTGGCCGGGCTAACGCAGCGTAGGCTTGAGGAAGTGGAATGGCTGCTCAGGTTGCAGCAGCAATTACGCGGCCCGCATTAAACCCGGAACATGATAAAATAGGTGCAGATAAACGTTGAAAGGAATGGTTATGGAACTTGATTGCCCTCTGTGCCACGCGCCGTTAGATGTCAAAGGCAGTAGCGCGCATTGCGCCCAGTGCGAAAGGGTATTTACCCTTGAGGCCCGCTGCCCGGAATGCCACCAGCCGCTGGAGGTGCTGAAGGCGTGCGGCGCGGTGGATTACTTTTGCCAGCATGGGCATGGCCTTATCTCGAAAAAACGGGTGGAATTTATTCCGCTGGTTTAGTGGGCGAAGGCTTTCTGGCCCGCGTTTTTTTCACCGGCGCGATCTGCTTCACTTCGCTTTCGACCCAGCCGTCTTTCAGGCGGGTGGTGAGCAGATCGCCGGTTTTGACCTGTTTTGTCTGCTTCAGCACCGTACCGTCGCTCACCGAGGTGACGCTGTAGCCCCGCGCCAGGGTGGCTAAGGGGCTCACCGCCTCCAGATGGGTCACCGCGTTGCCAAACCGTTCACGCCGCTCGCTGAGGCGGCCACGCATAATTTCCGCCAGCCGGTATTCCAGCTGCTGGATCCGCGACTGCGCGCGGTGGATCCGCGGCTGCGGGTTGTAGTGATTCAGACGCTGAACGGTGCGCTTTTGCCGCTGTTCTGCGCGCTTAAGCTGTGACTCCACGGCGATACGCATCCGCTGGCGCAGGCGTTCCAGGGTGGTCTGCTGGCGGGCCAAGCGCAGCTGTGGATGCTGTTGCTGCAGGCGATGGAACAGCTGGGTAAAACGGCGCTGGCGACTGGCGAGGAAATAGTCCATCGCCATCTCCAGCCGCTGCTGTCCGGACTGCAGCTGGCGCAGCAGCTCCTGCTGGTTGCGGCTGACGATTTCCGCGGCGGCTGAGGGAGTCGGTGCCCGCAGGTCGGCAACAAAATCAGCGATCGTGACGTCGGTTTCATGGCCGACGGCGCTGACGATAGGGATCTGGCTGGCGAAAATAGCCCGCGCCACCCGCTCATCGTTAAAACTCCACAGATCCTCCAGCGAACCGCCGCCGCGTCCGACAATCAGTACGTCACACTCCTGGCGCGCGTTGGCCAGCGCGATGGCGCGCACAATCTGCCCGGGGGCGTCGTCACCCTGGACCGCGGTTGGGTAGATGATCACCGGCAGCCCGGGATCGCGGCGCCTGAGGACATGGAGAATATCGTGCAGCGCGGCACCGGTTTTCGAGGTGATGACGCCGACGCAGTGGGCGGGAGAGGGGAGCGCCTGCTTATGTTTTTGCTCGAACAGTCCTTCCGCCGTTAACTGCGCTTTCAGCTGCTCATACTTCTGCTGCAGCAACCCTTCGCCGGCGGGCTGCATGCTTTCGACGATAATCTGGTAGTCGCCGCGCGGCTCATACAGCGTGATGTTGGCGCGAACCAGCACCTGCTGCCCGTGCTGCGGGCGGAACGTGACCCGGCGGTTGCTGTTGCGGAACATCGCGCAGCGCACCTGGGCGTTATCGTCTTTTAAGGTGAAGTACCAGTGGCCGGAAGAGGGCTGGCTGAAGTTAGAGATCTCGCCGCTGATCCAAACCTGGCCCATTTCGCGCTCAAGCAGCAGACGCACCGTCTGATTGAGGCGGCTTACGGTAAAAATTGCGGGGGATTGAGAGGGTAACATGTGAGCAAGATCAAACTTTAAATCAGCAGGTTATTCAGTCGATAGTAACGCGCTCAGAGGGGATGGCAAGTATTATTTGCAAAAAAGGGTAGATGCAATCGGTTACGCTCTGTATAATGCCACGGCAATATTTATCCACCCTGGTCGAGATATTGCCCATGCTACGTATCGCTAAAGAAGCCCTGACGTTTGACGACGTCCTCCTCGTTCCCGCTCATTCTACCGTTCTGCCGAATACTGCCGATCTCAGCACTCAGCTGACGAAAACCATTCGTCTGAATATTCCTATGCTCTCCGCAGCCATGGATACCGTAACGGAAGCGCGTCTGGCTATTGCCCTGGCACAGGAAGGCGGCATCGGCTTTATTCACAAAAACATGTCCATCGAGCGCCAGGCTGAAGAAGTTCGTCGCGTGAAGAAACATGAGTCCGGCGTGGTCACCGACCCGCAGACCGTTCTGCCGACGACCACTCTGCGTGAAGTGAAAGAGCTGACCGAGCGCAACGGTTTCGCCGGCTACCCGGTGGTTACCGAAGAAAACGAGCTGGTTGGCATCATCACCGGCCGCGACGTGCGTTTCGTCACCGATCTGAACCAGCCGGTCAGCGTCTACATGACGCCGAAAGAGCGTCTGGTCACCGTTCGTGAAGGCGAAAGCCGTGAAGTGGTCTTCGCTAAGATGCACGAAAAACGCGTTGAGAAAGCGCTGGTCGTGGATGATAGCTTCCACCTGCGCGGCATGATCACCGTCAAAGACTTCCAGAAAGCAGAACGTAAACCGAACGCCTGTAAAGATGAGCAGGGCCGTCTGCGCGTAGGCGCGGCGGTCGGCGCCGGGGCTGGCAACGAAGAGCGCGTAGACGCGTTGGTAGCGGCAGGCGTTGATGTTCTGCTGATCGACTCCTCGCACGGTCACTCAGAAGGCGTTCTGCAGCGTATCCGTGAAACGCGCGCGAAATATCCTGACCTGCAGATCATCGGCGGCAACGTCGCCACTGGCGCAGGCGCGCGCGCGCTGGCGGAAGCCGGCTGCAGCGCGGTGAAAGTGGGCATCGGCCCGGGCTCCATCTGTACTACCCGTATCGTCACCGGCGTGGGTGTGCCGCAGATCACTGCTGTTTCCGACGCGGTGGAAGCGCTGGAAGGGACCGGTATTCCGGTTATCGCTGACGGCGGTATCCGTTTCTCCGGCGATATCGCCAAAGCGATCGCCGCCGGTGCGGCGGCGGTGATGGTTGGCTCCATGCTGGCGGGTACCGAAGAGTCCCCGGGTGAAATCGAACTCTATCAGGGTCGCTCTTACAAATCCTACCGCGGGATGGGCTCCCTTGGCGCGATGTCCAAAGGCTCCTCTGATCGCTATTTCCAGAGCGATAACGCCGCTGACAAACTGGTGCCGGAAGGTATCGAAGGCCGCGTGGCCTATAAAGGCCGCCTGAAAGAGATCATTCACCAGCAGATGGGCGGTCTGCGTTCCTGTATGGGTCTGACCGGCTGTGGTACCATTGACCTGCTGCGTACCAAAGCTGAATTCGTACGCATCAGCGGTGCGGGCATTCAGGAAAGCCACGTTCACGACGTGACCATCACCAAAGAGTCCCCGAACTACCGTCTGGGCTCCTGATTTCTTCGCCCGACCTTGCGTCGGGCGATTTATTTACTCTGTTTCACTTGCCTCGGAATTAGCGTCAATGACGGAAAACATTCATAAACATCGCATCCTCATCCTCGACTTCGGGTCTCAGTATACTCAGCTGGTGGCGCGTCGCGTGCGTGAGCTGGGCGTCTACTGTGAGCTGTGGGCATGGGATGTCACGGAAGCACAGATCCGCGAATTTAATCCAAGCGGCATCATTCTTTCCGGCGGCCCGGAAAGCACCACCGAAGAGAACAGCCCGCGCGCGCCGCAGTATGTGTTCGAAGCCGGCGTGCCGGTATTTGGCGTCTGCTACGGCATGCAGACCATGGCGATGCAGCTGGGCGGCCATGTAGAAGGTTCTAACGAGCGTGAGTTTGGTTACGCGCAGGTTGAAGTGGTTAACGACAGCGCGCTGGTGCGCGGTATCGAAGATTCCCTGACCGCAGACGGCAAACCGCTGCTGGACGTGTGGATGAGCCACGGCGACAAAGTGACCGCCATCCCAGCGGACTTCGTAACCGTCGCCAGCACCGACAACTGCCCGTTCGCCATTATGGCCAACGAAGAAAAACGCTTCTACGGCGTGCAGTTCCACCCGGAAGTGACCCACACCCGTCAGGGAATGCGTATGCTGGAGCGCTTCGTGCGCGACATCTGCCAGTGCGAAGCGCTGTGGACCCCGGCGAAAATCATTGACGACGCCGTTGAGCGTATCCGTCAGCAGGTTGGCGACGACAAAGTGATCCTCGGTCTCTCCGGCGGTGTGGACTCTTCGGTGACCGCGATGCTGCTGCACCGCGCTATCGGCAAAAACCTGACCTGCGTATTCGTGGACAACGGTCTGCTGCGCCTGAACGAAGCGCAGCAGGTGATGGAGATGTTCGGCGACCACTTTGGCCTGAACATTGTTCACGTTGAAGGCGAGCAGCGTTTCCTCGACGCGCTGGCGGGTGAAAGCGATCCTGAAGCGAAGCGTAAAATTATCGGTCGCGTTTTCGTGGAAGTGTTCGACGAAGAAGCGCTGAAGCTGGACGACGTCAAATGGCTGGCGCAGGGTACCATCTACCCTGACGTTATCGAGTCTGCTGCTTCCGCCACCGGTAAAGCGCACGTCATCAAATCTCACCACAACGTGGGTGGCCTGCCGAAAGAGATGAAGATGGGCCTGGTTGAGCCGCTGCGTGAGCTGTTCAAAGACGAAGTACGTAAGATCGGCCTGGAACTGGGCCTGCCGTACGACATGCTCTACCGTCACCCGTTCCCGGGCCCCGGCCTTGGCGTGCGCGTGCTGGGCGAAGTGAAGAAAGAGTACTGCGACCTGCTGCGTCGTGCGGACGCTATCTTCATCGAAGAGCTGCACAAAGCTGACCTGTATAACAAAGTCAGCCAGGCGTTCACTGTGTTCCTGCCGGTTCGTTCCGTCGGCGTGATGGGCGATGGCCGTAAATACGACTGGGTGGTTTCCCTGCGTGCGGTGGAAACCATCGACTTCATGACCGCGCACTGGGCACACCTGCCGTATGATTTCCTCGGCCGCGTCTCCAACCGTATCATCAATGAAGTGAACGGTATCTCCCGCGTGGTGTATGACATCAGCGGCAAGCCGCCAGCAACGATTGAGTGGGAATGATTAACGGCTACCTTATAGCTAATCATATCTACTCAAATCGAAATGTAACCCTCTGTTTTTACAGAGGGTTTTTCTTTATATCACTTCAACACTATTCACTCTATCTCACATTTTTTGACGGTATACCTGACGGTATTACCATTACGGTATACTCTCGTACCGTCAGAAAAATGATGCATCACGGGTGAAATGTGCTTACCGATACCAAACTAAAAAACCTGAAACCGCAGGGCAAAATGTACAAGGTCTCCGATCGCGACGGTCTATACGTAGCCGTGCTGATCTCAGGCACCATCTCGTTTCGTTACGATTACCGCATCAACGGCCGCCGGGAGACGCTGGTTATCGGTCAGTATGGTCGTGACGGTATCACGCTGGCAGAAGCCAGGGATGAACTGATAGCCGCTAAAAAGCTGCTGAACGCAGGCCAATCGCCGGCTGCGGCTAAACGTGACGGTATCAAACGGATCCGCGGCGCAGAAACATTTACGGTACATACCGACGCCTACATGAAACATGTGGTCCTGGCTGACAGCACGCGGGCTATGAAGCAATCAGTAATCGACCGGGATATTTTGCCTGTTCTCGGAAACAAAATGATGTCCGAGATAACGACCCCTATGGTGCGTGATCTTTGCGATCGCATAGTCGAGCGCGGCGGACGTGCGACGGCGGTGCAGGCGCGCGAAATAATTAGCAGCGTGTACCGGTACGCCAATGACCGCGGGCACGGGTTATTCAACCCGGCCGCAGATATCAAACCTTCTGCGATCGCCATGTTTAAACCGCGTGACCGTTGCCTGCAGCCGGAAGAAATCGGCGTGCTGTTCAGGTCGCTCGACATCGTCAGCACGTTGCCAACTTTAAAACTGGCGGTAAAGCTCATCCTGATCACGATGGTGCGCAAAACCGAGTTCATCATGGCGACGTGGAAAGAGGTGGATTTCAGCAAAGGAACCTGGACGATCCCATCTGACAGGATGAAGGGGAGCCGGTCGCACGTCATCTACCTGCCGCCTCAGGCGCAGGATCTGATGGTAGGCCTGCAGATGTGCGCAGGCGGGAGTGACTATCTGTTGCCAGGTCGCTACAGCACCAGTAAGCCGCTATCCAATGCCGCTCTGAACTCAGTCATCGATCGCGCGGTTGCTGCGGCAGCGGATGCCGGGGAGAGCCTGCAACCTCTCACGGTGCACGACCTGCGGCGCACAGCGAGCACGCTTTTGCATGAAGCTGGATTCCCGTCAGACTGGATAGAGAAGGCGCTTGCGCATGAACAGAAGGGCGTGAGGGCTGTTTATAACAAGGCTGAGTATGCAGATGGCCGTACTTATATGCTTCAGCAGTGGGCTGACATGATCGACATGTGGATAGCCGGGGAAAACACCGATCTGGTGCCGTTCTCTCCGGCTAAGTATGAGAGGTGGATGGAGAAAGGTGATTAATCACGCGGTTTGCTTCACCTTCTTCCCTGATGGTTGCGCCGACCGTCGACGCTCACTGCTACGGATAAGCTGCTGCGCGCCATCATCGCCGGGGCCGCGATTATTGCCTAGGGCGCGCATCACGCTTTCACGTTCGTAGCGTTCGATATCACTGCGCTTCACGGCTCACCTCCCACCCGCGCATGTTAATCCACTGGCTGACGCATACCAGCGCCACCAGTACGCCGTAACCAATGCACCAGGCTGCGATCTGATGGTCTGTCATAGCGCCTCCCCGATATTGACCAATGTTAAATTTCCGCAGAATACGGCACCGGTATCGATATACATCTGGTTGGCATATGTGAGCGGATTGCGCATCGGGGTATGCCCGAAGATAAACAGGTCAGCACCATTGATTTCGCTGACATTGCCATCCATCGCATCGCTGACGCGCTCTCGATTCCAGATGACCATTTCTTCTGGGACAGGCTTATCGAATGCGTATTCATCGTGGGGGTAGTCTGCATGGCAGATGACTACTTTCCGGTCTCCGGTCACAAGTTCGATGATCAACGGCAGTCTTGCCACCTTATCCAGTAGCGGCTTCACCAGACGCTCTTTTTCGTAGTCTAGATAGAAGAACCAACTCCCTCCGTTAGCCCTCCAATGGCGCTCATGAGTAGCGCTAGCAATGCCATCTAGCATCATCTGCTCATGGTTGCCGCGAACCGCCCGGAACCACGGTTGGTTGATCAGGTCCAGGCACTCTACGTTTTCTGTACCGCGATCAACCAGGTCGCCTACGGAGATGAGCAGGTCTTTATCAGCCTCAAAGCCAACCTCATCCAGACGGTTCATCAGGTTGGTGTAGCAGCCATGCAGGTCTCCAACGACCCACACGTTACGCCAGTCATCGCCATTAATTTTTTGGTATAGGCTCATGCTGCCTGCTCCTTCTGGTTCTTGATGAATTCAGCCATGCCGGGCATCAAGTTCACCGCAGGCGCCGTGCACTGGTTACCCCACACGTCGAAACCGTGAGACGACTGGCGGGCGAAGAGTTCAATACGCGGGACATCGCCAAGCAGCTGCACCAGTTTCTCGCGGATAACGTCCGGTTTGCGCGAGTTCTCCAGGCGCGGCGCCGTGACATGCTGGCAGATTGAGGCATCCATGCGGGCAGGTAGTTTTCCGCGCACGGCAAACAGGCAGTCTTCGCTGTTCGCCCGGGTCATATGGCCCATGCCGATCGCACTGTTGCCTTTGTGCTTGTTTGTCTTGTGCCAGGTGAATCCCTTCATGGTCATCAGGCGGAATCCCCAGGCTTCCATAACTTTCAGCGCCTCTACCGGCTGAGTCGGTACCCACCACATAGCCAGAAGGCAATCGTCGGCAGCCAGTTCCCACACAGGCAGCCGGCAGATATCCAGCACATTCATTACCGGGTATTTGAAACCGGCGCCGCGGTCACCGTCGGCTGCCTTGTCGCGGTATGCCCAAGGCGGATCGCTATAAATTAGAGTGTATTTTTTAGTTGTCATGATTTTTTCCTCAACAGCTCAGCTACGCGACGAAAAGATGAAAATGATTCGATATTTCTTGAATAATCAAGAATTCTTTGTTTTCCGGTAGGGTAAATTCGTCCTGGGTAAACTTTATCTTCAGTGCGAAACTCTAAAGTTTGTTTTATTGAGCCAATGTTTTTGCAGCTGGTAAGCTCCTTTGCTGCCATGAAACCTATTTTTTCATCCTCGATCACAACAAAGGCATAAAAATCACAATATCCACATTGAGTTGCTCGTATGCTCCCTTTTCCGGTTCTGGTGCTAAATCTGTAAACATTTTTTGACTTACCGTAATCTCGCATACGAAGTGTTGATCTGACCTGTCCTCGCAATAACCTTCCTTCACTTTGGACAACGATGTCATATGGCAATCCCTGGTCTGACGGGAAACAAATAAACCCTTGTTTTGTTAATGAGAAAATTGCGTAATACTCACCACATTTCCCCATTTCGAGTTCATTGACATATCCATCAGTCATGCTGCCACCTTCTTGCTATTCAGTTGCTCCGCCAGGCGCTGAGCCTTCAGCGGGTTCTGGATAACCTGGCCGCCGGGCGCCAGCCAGCCACGCCGCACGGACGAATAAACCAGCGTGATACTGCCTACGCGAATGCTGTCGTGTGGGTTAGTCATAAATCACCCCGGCGGTTGCGCAGATCCCGGCATAGCATCCCTGGCGAAGCCGGTTCCCGCGGCCAATGCACTGATCGCGGCGTATAGCGATACGGGCCCGCTCAACCTCGCCAGTGGCTGCATCCATGCACTCAAGCCAGAGACGAGCGGCCAGGCGGTACTGGCCTTTGTTCTCGCGAGCAATAGCGCGCTGCTCGATCTCCATTGCCGCCGGCGTTACGGCGACAAGAGGGGGCGCTTTGCGCTGCGAGACATAATCCGCGTGGTATTTTTCCATCCGATTCATCGTATCCAACCCTCTCGAAAAATTACCGCCAGCAGGAACATCCAGGCGGATACGGCGGCCAGGTACAGAACCCATCCTGACCACCTTTCCCAGTACCTCGCCAGCGACGTCACGCCGCGTTACCAACCGGGCGAAATACTCGCTGCTCAACCGGAGGCTTTTTTCCAGCAAACTCCGTTGTTCCGTTCTGCTGACGTTCATCAAGCCAGCGCTCGATCTCTTCGCTGTTCCAGGCACAGCGCTTGTCTGTGATCCAGAAACGCTTAGGGAACTCCCCGTTTTTCTCCATGCGGTCGATAGTGCTCATCGATACAGGCACCACCGCCAGCAGTTCCTTTTTGCCTAATGCACCTTTCATCGTTACCTCTCTTTTTTCAGTGCGGCGCGCCCGGCGCCGCGGTGGTGGTGTTATGCAAATTCAGGACGCATATCGTTAAGCGTCGTCATGAATCCCTGGTGGTATTCATCGCCTAACTTTTTAGCCAGTGCGTTTATTTCGTCTTCTGCCCGCTTAAAAAGCGCCTTTGCATCATCCACAGAAGGATCAAGGCTGTTCAGAATGGCGCTAGCGTATTCACGTGCTTCTTCTCGATCAGATTCAGAAACTGCTGTCATGCTCTGCTGCTCATCGTCTACGACGGAATACTCACCGGTGATAACAGCTGCGTTATCCTGGCTCAGGCCGGCTTCAGCTCGTTCATCCATCACAACCGCTTTTTGCAGTTCGATAGAAACAGGCAGGTATTTAAACAGGCGACGGATCACCGTCTTTTTGGCCATCTCGTCAAAGTGGTCCACCCACGGTCCGCTGCTTCCGGCTTTGCTCAGGGCACGAACTTTCTCAACGTCTGCCCGGCTCATAACTTCGAACTGAACACCGCCATCTTTCAGGCGTGCAACGGCGTAAACATGCGTAAGTTCTCCTCGGTCACCGGTCTCGCAAGGTGAATGCTCGAGCGTTTCTTCCAGTCCGTATGAGTAACTGAATTTGTCGTTCGCATGGACTGTGCGCGCTGATATGCTCAGGATTTGACCTGACCGACGGGCGAGGTCAATCATTCCGCGATAACCAATAATCAACTGCGCTTCTGTCGATACAGTTTCCCAGCGGCCATTTACTTTCTGGCGTTTGTCGAACGGAATCAGGTATGCATGGCCAAGTGCGCCGCCCGGTTCCAGTCCGAGTTGAGCGCACTGCATAATTGCCCCGAGGAAACTGGCCTGGTCACATGCGGCCAGTTTTGGGATCTTGCGGATCTCTGTAGTAGCGATGCGCGCAAGGCGGTCGGCTGTCATGTGCTTTGGAAGAGCCAGCGCCATCTGAGCCTTAATTTTTGGATCTGCGAGCAAGCCAGCCAGAGTGGTCGGTTTATCGCTATGCTGCGCGACCTGGTTTCCTGTCGCAGCTGCCTTAAGTGCGTTGGTAGACATGTTTTCTCCTTACTTCATTCTGAATACGCGTGATGTCGTTGCTGTTTTGAATTTTTCGTAAAGGTCAGGGTGTTCTGCCTGGAATAGCTTTTGGTCAAATCGATTGCTAACCTGAGATTTCCACGTGCAGATCGGCTTACCATCCAGCGTCAGAATTGAGTTATCCTGCATATAAATCTTCAGTTTCTCTTCTGATACAGCTATTTCTGCTTCCAGCGCTTTGCAGCGTGACTTCATATCTCTAAGGTCGTTGTATAGCGACAGAGCTTTACCGTCTGCCTCAATACTGGTACCGGCGTCCTTCTCAAACATCAGCGAAATATCGCTTACGCTGGTGGCCTCCGGCGGGTTGAGGTTTATTACCCTGTCCCAGAAGGAGACTTCTTTCTCCAGGATGGCCTGGATGGTTTCTTCGTCACGCTCAACCCGATAGATACGGAAGTC
The DNA here is from genome assembly GCF_018223905.1 of Klebsiella sp. 28. NCBI lineage: Bacteria > Pseudomonadati > Pseudomonadota > Gammaproteobacteria > Enterobacterales > Enterobacteriaceae > Klebsiella > Klebsiella sp. 28. Next base: position 39,933 of record NZ_JAGRQY010000050.1, on the reverse strand, counting down.
GTCACCGCCGATCAGCACACCAAATACGCATACCTGTTTCCCGGTAACCATCAGCCCATGCATGGCCTGCGCCGTGTAATGCACAGGGATCGCATCTGTCTGAACCTCTCCCCATTCCTTAGCCTTGAACGGGCTAACTGTTTTGATCTCGATGTTCTCTCCGGTAGCTGCTTCTGCATCAATCTCAGCTGCGATAAAGCCGTAATCACGATGGATGTACCGGTTCCCGCGGTGGATGATTTCGAGTCCTGTTTCTTCAGCCAGCAGGTCGATTACGTATGGCTCCATACGCTGGCCACGCGTAAACACTCTCTGTTTCCCTGGATCTATTGGCTTGTTGCGTGGCTGAACTTTGTCGAGGTAAACCTCAAGCGGAGTGCGCCACGGGCTAATCCCGAGAATACCGGCGACATCACTGCCGCCGAGATACTTGGTTCTGTCCATGCTTCCAACGTTATTCATCATGCTGCGTTCCTCGCCGTATCCAGTTGGTCAGCCAGATCCCACTTGGCAATGATGCCGGTGAGTTCCCGCTGATACGCGGCCAGGCATTCTTCAAACTCAGAGCTCATCATCAGCTCTTCCAGGATCTCGCTGCGCACGCCTTTGCGCTCCAGTTCGTAGAATGGCTTTTGCAGTTGATGGAACTTGATCGCGTCGATAAGCTCGACGTGGCGCTCATACAGCATCTGGTTAAGCTGGTAGTCGCCGTCGATGTTGTTCATGATTTTTTTCAGGTTGTTAATCTGCTGAATGTTCACTTGCTCACCCCCATACCCATTTCCGTCTTTGCTGCCAGTTTGCTGACGAACGCCCAGCTGATTGCTTCCGGCAGCGTGCGAAACTTCCAGCTCATCAGCCCGCATGCCGTAACGCAGTACCAGCCGTTAATGATTTGCCATTGCATACACACCTCACTATTACCATTTGGTAAATATCAGGGGTATGAGAAATCCACCCGATGGTGGGTTTCTGGTAATTTAACGCCCTGTTGTTACCGTTAAGGTAATAATCTGATCAATTTATGGTTGTGTCAATAGATTTGATGAGGAAAAGTTTACCATTTTGGTAAGTGCATGAGGCGCGGGGAGTTATCCCACCGGCAGGAGTGACAGGTAGGGTAGAGGTTACTGGTTCTGGCTGACGATGAACTTGATGAAGGCGGCGATCTTGTTTTTCTCTTCCTGCGGCAGCCCGGCGTATTCATGGTGGTCATAGTCAATCAGACCAGCATTACCAGGCGGCAGGATCAGCTCATATGCATCGCGGCCGAACGCCCTGGCGATAGCCGACAGTACGCCAATGCTGGTGGAACCTTCGCAGTTCAGGATGCGATTTACGGTCGCCTGGCCGATACCGGCCGCTTCCGAAACCTTTTTCTCTGAGTTCAGATCCGGATGCTGTCCCATCCATACACCAAGGGTAAACGCTGCCTGCTTTTCCACACTCCATTCCTGCGGGTCGATAATCTCCGGCAGCGTCGGGGTATCTGACAGATGGTCGATATCCAGCCAGAAACGACCTTTCCCGGCGAACGACTCGATCTCGCGTGCCGCGTTGGCGCCGATATTTTTTGTCCCCTTGCCCCACCTGTTAACGAGGTTAGCTGATTTTTTGATTCTCTCGGCAAACCGGAGTTGCGTGTTATCGAAATCCTTCCGGATTATCTCATTGAGGTTGTCGCGTCTTATGTCGTAGATGCTTTTCATTTCTATTTTTTTAGCCTGAAATTGTTACCTAACTGATTAAATTTAATAGAATATTACCATAAAGGTAAACTTACCAAAAAGGTAACAGTCATTGATTTTTACACCAGATTGGTAATAATCAGGCTGTCTAAAGTTAGTCCGGGACTAAAAAAATATGAGCGATGTGCAAAAATTTGACTTCAAACGCTGCTGGCTCGACCTCTCGCCGGCTGAGCGAGAAGAGTTCGCAAGTGACGCCGGCACGACCAGCCACTACATTCAGGTTCACCTGACTGGCCGTAGAAGAATTCCACGTAAACCTCTGTTAGAAAGACTGTTTAAAGCCTGCAAATCCCGTAAGTGGATCTCCGCAAAATCCGACCTGGTCCTCTGGTTCCACGAACGTTAATCCTCAAAACTCACCCGCGCCGCCACCCCCAGGCGGCTCCTGCCTCTCCCTGTACACCAATTTGGTAATAATTATCCAAATACGGTTGATCTTTTTTTGGCTTGCTGCAAAATTACCGTAACCACAACCAGAGTGAGACAGGAACTATGGAGATCATTACTCGCGTCGAAGCGGCAAAGGCAGGACTAAAGCGCTACTACACCGGTAAGCAATGTAAGCACGGCCATGACAGTGAGCGATGGGTATACAACGGGCATTGTGTCGAATGCACCCTCGAGACTAACCGCCGCCGCCATGCTGAGATAAAACGGCTAATGCATGAGGCCTCAAAAGGTAATGCCGTGGAGGTGATCTGATGGCCCGCATTCGCACCATTAAGCCCGAGTTCTGGACCGATGAAGACATGGCAGAGGTATCAGAACCAGCCTGCTTGCTGGCTATTGGTCTGCTTAATTACGCAGATGATGAAGGCTATTTCAATGCAAACCCGAAGCTTATCAAAGCTGCAGTTTTCCCCATCCGAGAACCATCCGTTCCTATTCCGGTACTAATACGGGAGCTTTCCAACTGTGGTTATTTATCCATGTTTTCCACCCCTGATGGCAAGCATTTTGGGGTCATAACTAATTTCCTTAAACATCAGGTAGTAAATAAGCCAAAAGAAAGCAAAATCAAAGGTTTACCCCTAGTACCGTATGAGTACGGTACTGATACGGTACAAGTACCATTAGGAATGGATCAGGGATCAGGGATCAGGGAAATAAAAACCCCTCTCTCTGCGCGCGAAGTAATTCAAGTCCCTCCGGTTGTCGTTGATGGTATCGGAGAGCCAATTGGCAAATTCACCATGCATGAAAACTGGAAGCCGTCAGAGGACTTTGTCATGCGCGCCAGAACATGGGGCCATGCGCTACCAGCTGACGGTTACAAGAAATCAGACCTGATCGAATTCATCACCTACTGGATGGCAGAAGGCAATGTGATGCAACACGTGCAGTGGGAGCAGAAGTTTGCCCGGCTGCTGATGAACAGGAAAAAAAGAGCGGCAGGAAAGCGCGGTGAAAGCTCTGACGATGAAGTACCACACTGGAACAGCCCTGAAGGCTGGAAGGATTTCTTATGAGTAACGTATTCGCAGCAATTCAGAATCGTGATGCCGGCGCCCTGGCTCGCATGATGGGTCCGGACAATCACCAGGCTCAGCAAGACAATGTTGTGAACATCAGCGCAGAGAGACTTGTCGATGCCCTGTTTAAACAGCTCAAGCAACTGTTTCCGGCAGCAGAGCAGACCAACCTTAAGACCGCACAGCAGGAGACCGACGCTAAGCGCCAGTGGATCGCCGCTTTCGCCGAAGGTGGTATCCGTACCCGCGAGCAGGTATCAGCAGGAATGCGCCATGCCCGTGCCAGTGAATCACCGTTCTGGCCGTCACCAGGTCAATTCATCAAGTGGTGCAAAGACAGCAAGATGGTGCTTGGCGTGAGCATCGAAGATGTGATGGGGGAGTTTCACCGCTACGCCAAGGAGAAAAGCCTACAGCCTGGCGGACCAGAACAATTCCCGTGGCGCCACCCTGTCATGTACTGGATTGTGTGCGATACCAGGCGCGCGATGTACCAGCGTCAGTTAAGTGAGATTGAGGTTGAGAAACATGCGCGTAAGCTTCTTGACGAATGGGCATCAAAGGTCGCGGCAGGTCATCAGATACCTGATCCGATTCTGAGCATCCAGTCGAAGCCAGAGCCTATAAGCACCCCTCCAGACCCCGGTGGCAATACCTACCATCCACCAGGTCGAAGCTTCGGATGCATGCCTAACGCGGCGACACTCGGAGGTATAACCCCGGCACAGTGGCTGATGGAGGAATACCGGCGAGGGAAGGCAGCAGGACTCATCAAGTAATACCGGCGCGGAAGCGCATTTTTTTACGCCTTAATGTTTACCAAAAGGGTAATAAAATATGCGCAAGACTATTGATATTGATCCGTTTATGGTTATAAATTACCAATAAGGTAAAAATCATGCGAAAGACACTACAGGCACTTGGCCGGCTTAAAGCGGGCCAGATGAACAAAACCGAAACGGCGTATGCGCAAGAGCTTGAGCTGCGTAAGCGCTACGGGGAAATCGCCTGGTACCGGTTCGAAGGCATCAAGCTGCGTCTGGCTGACAACACGTTCTACACGCCTGACTTCGCTGTGATGCTGGCAAACGGCCAACTGGAAATGCACGAAGTGAAGGGGGGTTACTGGACCGACGATGCCAGGGTGAAAACCAAAGTCGCCGCCGACCAGTACCCATTCCGGATCATCGGAGTAACGAAGCTCCCGGCAAAAGTCGGCGGCGGGTGGAAGGTCGAAGAGTTCTAAAACAACGATCTTCATTGATATCAATTGAATCAATAAGTTAAACGGGTAAGCGGGGGTAAGTATGGATTTCGATTTCGTGAATTACAGCCGGCGGTCACTGCTGCTGTTCGTGATGGTGGCAAACATCATTGGGTGGGTGGCGATCATCGCCGTCCTGTATGTGGCTTATCTGGCGATCGAATGGGTGGCGGCATGAACATCGAAACAGTAAACGAGCTCATCGCTTCCCTGGAGAGCGCAGGCGAGCTGTCGATCAAAGAGACAACGGTTATGGCGCTGGCGAAAGCGTATAAGCAGCTGGCTGCTGAGAATGTGGCGCTGAAGAACGCCATTACAGACCATAGTCATTCGGTTCACTTCTGCGAGGTTTGCGGAAAGGATGATCCGTGCAGCACTGACGATGTTTGTTATGCGCTGAAAGATATCCCCGCTACCGATGCCTACCTGGCCGGGATTAAGGCTAATGGCCGCGTTGAAGGTGCGCACTTTGTGGCTAACCGAATGCTGGCCGCCTGGGATGCAGGTTTTATTGAAGACACAGCCAAAAACGCCGCCGATATCGCCCAGCAGCTGCGCGAGGGGGCCGACAAATGAGCAAGCACCTAAAACTAACTGACGCTCAAATTTTCACGCTTCGCCGTATGTATAACGGCACACGGTATTTCATGCGCGGCGACAAACAAAAAGGTGAGCAAGATAAAATCTCCCACCGCGTTAATTGCCCCTCTATTCCGGTGCTTTTTCGTGAGGGGCTAGTGAATTGGCGTAATCCAGCGTGCAGAAAATTTGATGGCCTGTATTACAGCGTGAATTTAACCCCTTCAGGCTTCGATGCAGTCGTAGATGGAAAAACCAGCAAGGAGCGTGCCGCATGACAACTGATATCACCGAACTGGCGCTGAGGTTGAAGCTTGAAGTACATCGCGCGGTAAGCAATTTCAATTCTCAGATGAATATTAAAACCAGAGACCTAAAAGCGCTGGTAGAGGCACTGGAGAAGGCGCAGCACCGCATCGATGAGCTAGAGTCTGATCTGTCGGAATGGACAGACTGCAAGCACGATGGAGCTACCTACTACGACATGAGCGGCCAAGAGCGCTGCGGAAGATGTGGGGCAGACGTATGATCAGCAAATTAACCAAAAAAGAATCGGCCTGGTTCGATGAAGTTAACGCGGTGCTGGCGCGCTGTCCTTCGCCGGAAAAATTCGGCTTCTACACCATTGGCGATCCTAACGTGATGGTATACGACCTGCGCAAAGAGAAAGAGATCGATCGCTTGTTAGACACACGCCGTTCGCCAGATTGGTGTATTGCGGTTCGTGACGCCGACGCTGAGATCGACGCCAATATTTACTTTCCTTCTGCCGTACTGAGCACGGCAGGATAAGGAGCCAACCAATGACCAAATCAACCATAACCAGAGAGCAGTTACTCGAAATTATTGAAACCGATCACGTGCAGTGTGGTGAGGCATCGTATCTCGCCCGCATGGCGCTGGCCGCAATGGACAGCGAGCCGGTGGCTGAGGTGTATCAGACGCCAAATGTAGGAATATGCGCTGCGCTTGGGCCATCCATCAGGATGCTATGTGCCCTGGAGCCAGGAACTAAGCTCTATCGCCACGCGCAGCCAGCGCCGGTAGTACCGGAGAATTGCGTAACAGCAGAACACCGTCGCGTTATTGAAATGCTTCTAAACGTTTGCGGGGCCGCATTCGAACTCGCCGATGATAGTTGTCAGCAAGATGTTGACGGGGAAGATTGCCATGTTGTTCCAGACGATGCGTTTCAGAAACTAAGTGATGCGCTGGACGAAATCGAAAACACTCTCCCTACCGAGGATATCGACAGTCCTGACGTATTTCTTACCTGGTCGGCAATGCCGAGGGCAGCGCTGAAATCGCTTCTTCAGGCTGGCAACTCTCAGGTGATTCCGGATGGTTGGACATGCAACGATAAAGCAAACGCAGCGCTGATGATGCTTGATCGGATTGAAACGGTAGACCCTGTTGATGATGACCGTATCGACGGCATTAAGCGCATTGTTCGTGAGCTCGCAGCCGCCCAGCAGGAGGTGAAGGGTGAGTAAGGTCGAATTGCTTGAGAAGATATCGGCGCTCGCTACTGAATGCCACGCGCTGGCCTGTGAGCTTGATATTGGTGATGAGCGAACCGAAATGTTCGAAATCTACGGCGTGCTGCACAACCTCGGTCGCCGAGGCTACGCCAGTCAGGTAGGGCGGCGAATGAATCCATTGCTCTCATCCTGCGATGATGACGAGGATGAGGAAGATGACGATTGGGATGAGGATGAAGACTGATGCCTAAATCCCCCGCAGAACGCAAAGCCGCGCAGCGCGCGCGGCAGTCCGCCGCCGGTGAGCGCAAAATTGAAATAGTGCTGGATGAGCAGGAGCAGGAAATGCTGGCGCGGAACTGCGCCGCCCGGCGCCCTGGTCGTGAACCATACGAAATGGCCGAGTACATCGCGTTGCTGATCCGCCAGGATGATGCCCGGGTGCGCGGCCGGATTAACGCCATCAGCAAACGGCGCTGCGGCAAGTGCGGCGACCAACTGCCGGTGGCATCATGCCCGCACTCAGGAGAAGCCGCATGCTGGGTGATGTACGGTTGGCACGAAACCAAACTACCGCTGTGACATGTCACGACAGATTGACTAAATCCTCATATGATTATACTGTTTAAACATACAGTATTTTAGGGGTGAAGATCATGGGTGGCAAAGACCGTAATTATACTGTCGTTTATCGCGGGGATTTTATCGACGCCGTACCTGATGGCCGATGGATGATGATACAGCGTGGCAAGGAGTACGGCGGCGGGTACTGGTTTGGTCGAGCTTATGCCGACTGCTTCTGGCTTGAGTTTGAGCGGCCAATGCCACTATCAAGCTGTGTTGAGTACGTCGTGCTATACGACCATGTCGCCGCCCGAGCTCATGAGTTTGAGGATGAATTTAAACTGGAATGACCGCGGCCGCCGACTATGGCGGCTTTGTTTTGCGTGTTACTATTACCTAAAAGGTAATTATTTTCGGGGTGTTTACCATGCCAAAGGATCCGAAGCGCAAATCAACTCAGTACAAACCGTTGACGGTGATGCAGGAAGGCTACGCCCAGGAGTATGTGAAATGCCCTGAAAATCAGACGCAGGCGGCCATCAATGCCGGGTTTTCCCCAAAGTCTGCCCACGTCAAAGCCAGCACGATGATGCGTGATGAACGTATCCAGAAACGAATCGCTGAGCTGATGGAAGAGCGCAACAAGCGCCTGCGCGTCAGCGCCGATTACGTGCTGCTGCGCCTGGTGGAAATCGACCAGATGGACGTGCTGGATATCCTTAACGACGACGGCAGCCTGAAGCCTATCCGCGAGTGGCCGAAAATCTGGCGAACCACGCTAAGCGGGTTTGACCTGTCCTCAACCATCATGAACATGGATGAGACCTCGATAGAGACCATCCTCAAGAAAATCAAATGGCCCGACAAGGTGAAAAACCTCGAGCTCATCGGTAAGCATGTCGACGTTAACGCGTTCAAAGAGCGCATGGAAGTTAACGTGAACGTCACCATTGCCGACCGCATGGCCGCCGCCCGGCGCCGCCTGAAAGAGCGCCAGGGTGGTGACCAGTGACAGACGCCGCTTTATCCCCGGAAGAACAGCTGATCGACGATATCGCCAGCTTCACCCATGACCCGCTGGGCTATGCGCTGTATGCGTTTCCGTGGGGAGAGGATGGCACAGAGCTGGCGCATGCCTCAGGGCCGCGCGAGTGGCAGGCTGACGCATTCCGCGAGATAGGCGAGCACCTCCAGAACCCCGCGACGCGTCACCAGCCGCTGATGATTGCCCGGGCCTCCGGTCATGGTATCGGTAAATCCGCTTTCATCTCGATGCTGATTAACTGGGGTATGTCCACCTGTGAGGACTGCAAGGTGGTGGTGACCGCCAACACCGACAACCAGCTGCGCACGAAGACCTGGCCGGAAATCATCAAATGGTCGAACCTTGCTATCAACAAAGACTGGTTTACGTGCACCGCCACGGCGATGTACAGCAACGATCCGGGCCACGACAAACGCTGGCGCGCCGATGCTATCCCCTGGTCTGAGCACAACACCGAGGCGTTTGCAGGCCTGCACAACGAGCGTAAGCGCATCGTTGTGGTGTTCGACGAAGCATCCAACATCGCGGATCTGGTCTGGGAGGTGGCTGAGGGCGCGCTGACGGACGAAGACACCGAAATCATCTGGGTGGCGTTCGGTAACCCTACGCGCAACACCGGGCGATTCCGGGAGTGCTTCCGCAAATACAAGCACCGCTGGAAGTGCGCGCAGATCGACAGCCGCACCGTCGAAGGCACCAACAAGCAGCAGCTGCAGAAATGGGTGGACGACTACGGCGAGGACAGCGACTTTGTGAAGGTCCGCGTGCGCGGGATCTTCCCGGATGCCTCAGAACTGCAGTTTATCCCTACCGGTCTCACTGACGAGGCGATGAAGCGCGTAGTGACCTCGGCGCAGGTGGCGCACGCCCCGCGGATAATCGGCGTCGACCCGGCATATTCCGGCGTGGATGATGCAGTGATTTATCTCCGCCAGGGGCTGCACAGCAAAGTGCTCTGGACCGGCAACAAGACCACCGACGATCTGATTATGGCGAAGCGTATCGCTGATTTTGAGGATCAGTACCAGGCTGATGCGGTGTTTATCGACTTCGGCTATGGCACCGGGCTGAAGTCTATAGGTGACGGCTGGGGTCGCACCTGGCAGCTTGTGCCATTCGGCGGCGCATCGGCAGACCCACAGATGCTGAATAAGCGTGGCGAGATGTTCAACGCCTGTAAGACGTGGCTCAAGCTAGGCGGCGCTCTGGACGACCAGGAGACGGCGGACGACCTGTCCGCGGCAGAGTACAAGGTGAGGGTGGACGGTAAGATCGTCATGGAGCCGAAGGAAGATATCAAAGAGCGTTTGGGCCGGTCGCCGGGCAAGGGCGATGCGCTGCTTCTGACGTTCGCATACCCGGTGACGAAGCGTTCAGATTTCCCTGCTGCCGGCGGAAAGCAGCCCAACGTGATCAGCGAGTACGACCCGTGGGCATGAAAAGCCCGCGCATCGGCGGGCTGATTGTGACATGTCACGGTATTATTTTTCGCTCAGTCTCTGCTTCAACAGATAACCTTCCAGCATCCAAATTTTATTTACCGCATTCTCGCGGGCAATCTTGCGCCCGATTTCAGGGTCGAAGTTTTCCGGGCTGGCGCAGGCGCTTTCGCCAGTGACGGTGAAGCCGTTGCGCAGCACCATGACGCAGAACGTCAGCAGAGAAAGTGATTCGTGCGGCTGGTAGTTTACCTCTCCGCCAGTATGTTTTGCTTTTATGGCTACGCCAAAGGCACCATCTTCTGCTGTGAAATACGCCTCCTGAGCAATAATGCTTTCGATATGGTCGGGCGTAACGCGCGGCGCCGTTAAGCCTTTAGCCTGAATTTCAGATTCAATGTCTTTGTCACTCATAGTCTAATCTCACCTTAAAAAAATGCCCGGACGAACCGGGCGAAACAGGGATGATGGAAAGTGCCGTCCTTGGCTGGGTGTCACAGGGTTTACAGCATGAAGTCATCGCAATGGCGTCATGGTGTAAAAAGTGCGGTGGTCAGAAAGGGAATAACTGCCACCGCCAAACTTGCACTGGAACTACGGGTATCACGGTCATGAGGCGTGATTCTGGTGTGGTGGCCGGTGCTGATCTCCGGCTTACTGGTTAGAGCGCCCGCACTACCAGTGACACTGTCTTGAGGCGCCGATTGGTTACGGCTTGCCATGGGCGCTGTGAATACATCGGTCGCGCATCAGCCTACGCATTCACCACAACAAAAAGAGCACTACCGCGTTATGCCGTTCCATCCTGGCTTTTGGTACCGCAACGGCTGCGAGATGTTTTTTGCATGCCAGCACTCTTTTGGTTGTGCCCTCGTCTCTTCCGAGGTGTCACACCGAACCGCCACGATGGTGAGTCGCTGTCGTGCATGCATGGCATGGCTTGCACATTCCGGCTACCCGCTGGGCCATGTACCAAGGAGCCCCCGGACCGCTATCGGCGCATGTGCCATACGCCGGATGCTTTCACACCTGGAAGCGCACTCCGCCATCTGAGTAACGACAAAGCCACCAATGGAAGAGAATGGGGTGCGCTTTCATGTTGTGTTTACCAAAAAGGTAATAATTTATCGTCAAAAGGTCAATACACTACGACAAATAAATCATATGTGGTTAAATTGGTAATAATTTAAACGCGTATGGAGCGCAGCAAAATGTGCATCAGCAAGCCGAAAGTGAGTTCTCCGCAGGTTCAGGCGGCGCCGCAGGTTTCCGATTCTGCTGTACAGAACGCCGCTGATAGCGATCGTCGTCGCCGTGCCGCAGCGGGCGGGCAGAAATCAACAATCCTGACGTCGAGCCAGGGGGTAACGCAGCCTTCTGGCGGCACTCAGGGTAAGACCCTGCTCGGGGCGTAATCCATGGCCGAACTCTCTCCGAAACAGCATTACCTCAAACACCTGGGGCAGCTCAAAAATGAGCGCACCAGCTTTGAGGAGCACTGGCGCGAACTGGCGGAATTTATCGATCCGCGCAGCACGCGCTTTCTTACGACGGAGAGAAACAACGGCAGCAAGCGTAATACCCGCATCGTTGACCCTACCGCCTCCAAAGCTGCCCGCACTCTGCAATCAGGCATGCTGTCAGGTATCACCAGCCCAACCCGCCCATGGTTTAAGCTGGCAACGCCGGATCCGGAGATGATGCAATATGGACCGGTAAAACGCTGGCTTGATGTGGTCATGACCAGGATGAACGACGTCATGAACCGCTCTAACGTCTACCAGTCCCTGCCGATTATCTACCGGCACCTTGGTGTTTTTGGTACCGCGGCTATGGCGGTTCTCGAAGACGACGAAGATGTGATTCGTACTCATCCTCTGCCGATCGGAAGTTACTACCTGTCAAACTCGCATCGTTTGTCAGTCGATACCACGTATCGCGTTTTCTCCATGACTGCCCGCCAGATTGTTATGCAGTTTGGCCTGGACAATGTCAGTAACGCCGTGCGCGGCGCCTGGGATAACGCGAACTATGAAGCATGGTTCGATGTGGTCCATCTGACAGAGCCCAATATCGATCGTGTGAATGGCAAGCTGAACTCCCGCAACAAGGCATTCAAATCGGTGTATTTCGAGTTGTCCGGAGACGGTGACAAGCTCCTTCGTGAGGCTGGTTTTGATGAGCCGCCGATCCTTTCACCGCGCTGGGAGATTAACGGGGAAGACGTTTACGGGAGTAACTGCCCGGGAATGATGGCGCTCGGTACTGGTAAGGCGCTGCAGCTGGAGCAAATTCGCAAAGCTAACGCGATCGATAAGCTTGTTAACCCGCCAATGGTGGCCCCGACAGGTCTTAAAAATAAGCTGATCAACCTTGCCCCTGGCGGCGTTACTTATGTTGATGAGGTTGATGCTACCAAGCTAGTGCGTCCGGCTTACGCCGTCAGCCCTCAGCTTAATGACATGCTCGGCAGCATTGCTGATGACCGCCAAATGATTGAAGCCTGCTTCTTCTCTGACCTGTTTAACCTGTTCAGCACCATCAACACCAGGAGCATGCCAGTGGAAGCTGTGGCTGCAATGCAGGATGAGAAACTCCTGCAGCTTGGTCCAGTACTTGAGCGACTTAATGATGAATTCCTTGATCCTTTCGTTGATCGCACATTCAACATCATGGCGCGCCGCAACCTCTTTCCTGAGCCACCGGAAGAACTGCAGGGAACTCCTCTGAAAGTTGAATATGTATCCATTTTGGCACAGGCCCAGAAATCCATAGGGATCAGCAGCGTTGAGCGCTTTGTTGGCTTTGTTGGGAATCTTGCAAAAGCCAATCCTGCGGCGCTCGACAAACTCAATATCGACCAGACGATTGACGAGTACGGAAATATGCTCGGCGTCCCGGCCACGATCGTTAACTCTGATGATGAGGTGCAAGCTACGCGCGAGCAGCGTGCTCAAATGGAGCAACAGCAGCAGATGATGGCTATGGCCCAGCAAGCTGGCGCAACCGCTAAGACCCTGAGCGATACCAACACCGCTGACCCTAGCCTGTTAAAAACCCTCTCTGATGCTGCTCAGCAGCCGGCGGTGACGCAATGACTGATTACCTGAGCGAAGAAGAGCGTGAAGAACTGGCAGCAGATGAGCTCAAAAGGCAGCAGTTACGGCGCGAGAACGAACTTAATGACCTGCGTCTCATCTGCGAGACAGAACACGGCCGCCGTTTCATCTGGCGCCTGATTGAGCAGGCTGGGGTGTGGCGTACGACTTATACCGGTGAGGCGCTCTCGGCAGCCTTCGCCGAAGGAAAACGTAACACGGGACTGAAAGTCTTTTCCGACGTGATGGAGGCGTGTCCCGATCAGTATCTGGCAATGGCCAAAGAGGCCAGCGAGGAATAGCGATGAATTTATTTGAGCGTCTGATGTATCGGCGTTTGTGCAATGAGCAGCCTGCAGATGGTGGGGCAGCTCCAGCAGCATCCGAACCATCCCAGACTCCTGCGGCTGAGCAATCTGAAGCAGCGCAACAACCAGCAGCAGATCCAGAACCTTCGCCAGCTGATGGTGATAAACCTGAGCCGACTGGCGATAAGCCAACTCCTGCTGCTGAGCCACCGGTTCCCGAGAAATACGAGCTTACGGCCCCGGAAGGTACGGAACTGGACTCAAAAGCTGTTGAGCTGTTTGAGCCCGTGGCGCGCGAGCTTGGTCTTTCTAATGACCAGGCGCAGAAGCTGGCTGGACTGTGGCCACAACTGCAGGAGCAAATCCAGAACCGCCAGGCTGAGTCGTGGGGGCAGCAGGTTGAACAGTGGGCAGCTGACACGAAGGCTGACAAAGAAATCGGTGGCGACAAATTAACGGTATCCGTAGGGCACGCGCAGAAGGCGCTGGATACCTTCGCATCGAAAGAGTTCCGCGAATTCCTTGACTCGACTGGCCTGGGTAACCACCCGGAAATGGTTCGGGCATTCGCAAAGGTAGGCAAGTTGATGAGTGAAGACAGTTTCGTCACTGGCCAGGGTAACGGATCGCCGAAAAACGATCTGGTCGAAGCGTTTTATCCAAGCAAAAAATAGTGAGGTGTAATCATGGCTTTAATTGGTCAGACGCTGCCTTCTCTTCTTGACGTGTACAGCCGTACCGACAAGAACGGGCGGATCGCTAAAATCGTCGAGCAACTGGCGAAAAGCAACGATGTCATTACCGATGCGATTTACGTGCCGTGTAATGACGGTTCCAAGCACAAAACCACCATTCGTGCCGGTATTCCCGAGCCGGTGTGGCGCCGTTACAACCAGGGCGTGCAGCCTACCAAAACCCAGACCGTTCCGGTGACTGACACTACCGGTATGCTGTACGACCTTGGCTTTGTAGACAAAGACCTGGCCGATCGCTCCGGTAATGCGGACTCGTTCCGCGTGTCCGAGAACATGGGCAAGCTGCAGGGATTTAACAACAAGGTTTCCCGCTACACCTTCTACGGCAATACCGATGCTGAGCCGGAAGCGTTCATGGGCCTGGCTCCGCGCTTCAACACTCTGAGCACTTCCAAAGCGGCCAGCGCGGAGAACGTATTCAGCGCCGGTGGTAGTGGTTCTACCAATACCTCCATCTGGTTCATGTCCTGGGGTGAGAACACTGCGCACATGATCTATCCGGAAGGTATGGTCGCCGGGTTCCAGCATCAGGATCTGGGTAATGACCTGGTCAGCGATGCGAACGGCGGTCAGTTCCTGGCTTACCGTGATGAGTTCAAATGGCATCTCGGCCTGTCAGTCCGTGACTGGCGTTCGATCTCGCGCATCTGCAACATCGATGTCACCACGTTGACCAAAGATGCTGCAACCGGCGCCGACCTCATCAGCATGATGGTTGATGCGTACTACGCGCGTGATGTAGCAATGCTGGGCGATGGTAAAGAGGTCATCTACTGCAACAAGACCATCCATGCCTGGCTGCACAAGCAGGCTATGAATGCGAAAAACGTTAACCTGACGATCGACGAATATGCCGGTAAGAAAATCGTTTCTTTCCTGGGTATTCCGATCCGTCGCGCTGACGCCATCCTGAATACTGAATCAGCCGTAACGGCATAAGGGGGGATCATGCTGCTCGACCAGCAAGCGCTTTTTTCCGCAGCTCAGGCCATTACGGCCACGGCTGCTTCGACCAACGTCATTGATACCGGCAGCAATAAAGATGTCGGTAAATATGGCGATATCCCGCTGCTTATCCAGGTGGTTGAAGGTTTCAACAACCTGACCAGCCTGACTGTGACGGTGCAAACCGATGACAACTCTGCATTCAGTTCCGCTGCGGACGTGCTGTCCATGACGATCCCTCTGGCGTCTCTGGTGCTGGGCTATAAGTCGCCGGTTATCACGTTGCCGATGAAGATGGAACGCTACATCCGTCTGAACTATACGGTGACTGGTACTGCGCCGACCACCGGCAAAGTCACTGCGGGTATCACCGGAGGCGTGCAAACCAATGCCTGAGTACAAAGTCGCTAAGCGGTCATTCATCAATGGCCGCCTGCATGAGCCGGGCGACATCGTTACCTACGACGGTGAGCCGGGAAGTAATCTGGTTTCCGTTGATGCCAGCCTGAGCGAAAAGATTGTCCCGGCCAGTGCAGAAGAGTTAACCGAGCTTGATGATTTGCGCAAACAGTATGAAGAAATGTTCGGCGAAGCGCCGCATTTCAATACCAAAGCGGAAACTCTGAAGGCGAAGATCGCCGAAAGGCGGAAAGAACTCGGGGTGTAAGCCCTCATAACCAAAGGGGCGAAAGCCCCTTTTTAGTTGGTGGATGATATGGCATCAGTGATCAATATCTGCAATATCGCGCTGGCACGTATAGGCAACAGCCGGACGATTAATAGCCTCACCGAAAAGACCAAAGAGGCATATACCTGCAACCTGTTTTACGAGTCCATGCGCGACGCAGTCCTGGCAGACAACGACTGGAACTTTGCCATGTCGCGCGTTGTCCTGGCTGACCTTGGCGACCCTGCGCCGGGATGGTTGTTCCGGTATCAGTACCCTACCGACTGCGCGCGCATAGCTGCCATATTACCGAAGTGGTTCACTGGGTCTCATATCGTTCTGCAGGATAAGCCTGTTTTTGAAGTTGGCAGCAATGAAGATGGCACTGGCCGCGTCATTCATACCAATGAGTCTCAGGCGGTACTGCTATACGTGAAAAGCATCACTGACCCGACGATGTTTGATGCCCTGTTCGCTGATGCTCTTTCGTGGCGTATGGCGGCAGAGATAGCCATGCCGATCGCGGCAAATGCCAGTCTCGGTCAGCAGGCAATGGCCAATTATCAGCAGGTGCTTACGGCGGCCATGCAACGCTCTCTTGATGAGGCACATGAACCGCAGCAGGCGATGTCTGACCTTGCCAGTGCGAGGATCTGCTGATGGCCTATTCACTGGTGCAACCGTCGCTTGCCGGCGGCGAGATATCGCCTTCACTGTATGGTCGAATCGATCTTGAAAAATACCAGACGTCATTGCGCCGCTGCCGCAATTTCATCGTCCGGCAGTCAGGCGGCATTGAAAATCGTCCCGGGTTCCGGTTCCTGGGGAGCGCGAAATATGCAGACCGTTACTGCCGGCTAATACCTTTCCAGTTCAGCGTATCGCAAACCTATGCGCTCGAGCTCGGTGATCACTATTTCCGTGTCTGGTCTAACGGCGCGCTGGTTACGGACGGCGGCAGCCCTGTTGAAGTGGCTACCCCATGGCCGGTGAGCGTCATCTCTGAGCTGAAATTTACGCAGTCTGCCGATGTGATGACAGTGTGCCACAACGATTATCCGCCGCTTGAGATCCGCCGTTACGGAGAGGCTGACTGGCGCACCGCCGCAGTGACAACAACCAGCGGGCCATTCCAGGACCTGAACACAGACGACTCGGTAACTGTGTACGCCTCAGGCCGAACTGGATCTGTAACGTTGACTGCCAACAGCCCGATTTTCAAAAGCCAGCACGTTGGAAAACTGTTCTACATGGAACAGAAAGCGGTAGATAGTGTTGGTAGGTGGGAAACCGACAAAGACATCGGGATCGGTGACGAGTGCCGATATCAGGAGAACTTTTATCGCTGTGTTGACGGCGGTTCTAATGGCACCACCGGCACTGTTGCTCCGACCCATACAACGGGAGATTCCTGGGATGGCTGGGGTCTTGGTGGCCGTAACGGTGTGCTGTGGCGCTATCTGCATAGTGGTTTTGGCGTGTGCCGTATTACCGCCGTCGCCGGTGATGGACTAACTGCAACGGCCGACGTTGTGCCACGTCAGGATGGTGAGATCGAGCTGCCAGCGCAAGTGGTAGGTAGCACATTCGCCACTTACAAATGGGCGCATTATGCCTGGAACGATACAGACGGCTACCCGGGTACAGTTACCTATTACCAGCAGAGGCTGATTTTCGGCGGCAGCCGGGCATTTCCTCAGACTATATGGTGTAGCCGTACCGGTGATTATCACAACTTCTATCGCAGCAACCCGAAGGTTGACGACGATGCGATAACCTATAACTACGCCGGTCGCCAGCTGAACAAAATCCTGCACCTTCTCGATGTCGGTCAGCTTATCGTGCTGACCAGCGGCGGAGAGTTCAAGGTGACAGGCGACAGCAACGGCAACCTGACGGGAACCGGTGGCTTTTCGATGTCCGGTCAGTCGTTCAACGGTAGCAGCGATCTGGTACCAATCAACGTTGGTAGCGTTGCACTGTACGTTCAGCAGAAGGGCTCCATCATCCGTGACCTGTTTTACTCATTCGACCAGGACAGCTATCAATCCAGTGATCTGACCCTCCTTGCCAGCCATCTGTTTAACGGTTACAGCATCAGAGACTGGGCTTTGTCTGTACAGCCGTTCAGCGTTGCATGGTGTGCGAGGAGTGACGGCATGCTGCTTGGCCTTACTTATCTCCGCGAGCAGCAGGTATATGCCTGGCATCCGCACCCAATGACTAATGGCTATGTCGAATCGATCTGCAGTATTAGCGAAGGGCAGGAAGATGCAGTCTATGCGCTTATTCGCCGTACGGTGAATGGATCGACAGTTCGTTATGTTGAGCGACTGAACACCAGGCAGTTTACAGAACAGCAGGATGCATTTTTCGTGGATTCTGGCCTGTCTTACAGCGGAGAAAACACCGACTATTCACGCACAATGACGATCAGTTCCGCCGGTGGCTGGACATATCAGGATGAATTCACGCTAACGTGCAGCTCTGCAATCTTCGACTCATCGAGCACTGATTACGAGATCCATATTCCCTACACCGAAGGCGGTGTCAGCAAGTCGATGCGTTTGAGCATTGCTGGTGTTATCTCATCAACAGTGGCTACCGTATTAGCAAACCGTGATGTGCCGACAGCGCTGCGCAACACTGCGCAATCAACATGGTCGATAGCACGTCGGACATTTGCTGGACTGTCTCATCTCGAGGGGCAGGAGGTTAGCATTCTTGCCGACGGTAACGTTGAACCTCAGCAGGTTGTATCAGGTGGCGAAGTGACGATCGAAAACCACTCGTCAGTGGTGCATATCGGTTTGCCGGTAGCCGCGGTTATCGAAACGCTGGACGTGAACGTTGCAGGGCAGTCTACGCTGCTGGATAAGACCAAACTCATCAATCAGCTTTGCGTAATGCTCAACAGCGGGCGCTCGGTTTGGGCCGGAACAGATGATGCTCACTTACTGGAGTATACCCAGCGTGAGTGGGAATTCTACGACGACCCGGTAGGGCTAAAGACGGGCATCATCGATATGAACCTCGATGCAAACTGGGAGCGTAACGGGAGAGTTGTAATTAGCCATTCCGATCCGCTGCCGCTTGGCATTCTGGCCATTATACCGCGTGTAACGGTAGGGGGCTGATATGCGGAAAGTTGAGATAGTCAGCGTTACTGACGAGCATATCTGCGCCATTCTCCCGCATGTCCGCCAGGCAGACCACGATGAGTTTATGGCTGCCGCTGGGATGACTCCGGAGGAAGTCATTAATCGCGCCATGAAAAGCGCTTCGGTAGCCGCTGCAGGGATGATTAACGGCCAGGTGGTAACCATCTTCGGTATATCTCCTGCATCGATCATCACCGGTCGCGGTATTCCGTGGCTTGTAAGCACCGACCACATTGAGCATCAGCCGCTGACATTCCTCCGCCATTGCCGCCCGGTTCTTCGTGACATGTCACGCGGATATCGCGTGCTTGAAAATTACGTCGATGCGCGTAACCACGCAGCAAAATCCTGGCTTCACTGGATGGGGTTCACCCTGGCAGATCCTGAGCCATACGGATTGATGAGAATGCCTTTCCACCATTTCATTAAGGAAATAGCCCATGTGTGAACCAGCTACCGCAGCACTAGCCGTAACCGCAGTTGCTGGCGGTCTCAGCGCTTACAGTCAGATCCAGACAGGCCGCGCTAATGCTGCGCTGGCGAACGCTAACGCTGACGCTCAGGAGCAGGCCGCCCGCGACACTATCAATACAGCTAATGACCAGGCATATCAGCAGCGGCAGCAGGCCCGGCGGGTTGCCGGACAGCAAACCAATGCACTGGCTGCTAACGGCGCCGACCTGACGAGCGGTAACGCATTGGACCTGACAACTGAAACCATGCAGCAGGGGACGCTTGACGCACTGACAACCATCAACAATGGCCAGCGACAGGCAGCCGGGTTGCAGTTCCAGGCTGATACCAGCCGCGCTCAGGGGAAAATTGATAAGCAGTCCGGAATGCTTGGCGCAGGTTCAACACTGCTCAACTCCACGCTGACCGGTCTTAATGCATACAAGACGCTGGGCGGTACCTGGAAGCCGCTTTCCGCTAAGTAAAAGGAGCTGACTATGCCAACCGTTCCGCAATATCAACGCCAGAGCCAGACGCAAACCGCGCCGGTGATGACGAGTAATCTTCGTGTCCCGGAAAATCCGCTGGTGCAGGGCATCCAGCAGGCTGCTGATACGTCGATCAATATGATGGCTGATGCAAAGCGCAAGGCTGATGTAGCGCTTAGCCAGGATGCTCTGCTGCAGTTTAATCAGTTCGGTGATGACCAGTTCAACAACCCTGACAATGGTCTGATAACGAAGCAGGGAAAGGCTGCGCTCGGGCAAAGCGATGTCGTCATGCAGAACATGCAGCAGAAAGCTCAGGACTTGCTGGTTACAGTGCCGGATGGCGAAGCCCGTCAGCAGTTATCTTTTCAATTGCAGCAGTCCATGCAGTCATTTCACAACCAGGCCCGCCGGTATGAGGTTGGCCAGTTCCAGCAGTTTCAGGATCAGGCGTTTACTTCTGGGAACTCCCTGGCCGTAACTCAGTCCACCGGTCTTTATAACGATAACCAGGCCTTCGTGGGTCTTGCCAAACAGCGTTTTGATGCTATTGATCAGTATGCTGATGCTCATGGCATGCCTGATGAATGGCGCGTGCAGCAGAAAACGCAGCTGAAGGAGCAGATGGGGCAATCGGCCTGGGTCGGAAACATTGCTCAAAAATACAGCGAATTACTTCAAACAAACGGCGAACCAGGAGATCTTGATGGTGTTGGCCGCGTTGTGGCTCACGGTAACTCTGGCGCAGCCAGGGGCCTGAGGAATAACAACCCCGGTAATATTGAAGCAGGTTCAAACCCCTGGGAGGGGCAGACGGGGAGTGATGGCCGTTTTGCTACTTTTGCGACGCCCGAGCATGGGATCCGCGCGCTGGGTAAAAACCTGCTGTCGTACCAGCGCCAGGGATACGACACCGTGAGCGAGATCGTTAATCGTTGGGCGCCGGCCAGCGATGGCAATAACACCGATGCTTATATCAAGGCGCTGTGCAGCGCTCTTGGTGTGGGAGCTAATGACCCGCTTGATGTGTCCAACCCTAAAACCCTTGCAGCTTTGTGTGCCGGTATTGTTAAGCATGAAAATGGCAGTGTTCCATATAATGCTGACCAGCTTGAAACTGGCGTGTCGGCTGCGCTCGGGTTAACTAACCTTGATTCACCAAAGCGCTATACGGGAAATGCCGCTTTTGATGCTATGAGCCCTCAAATGCAAATGCAGGCATTGAGGCAGGCTAACGAGCTTAATAACCAGTACCGTCAGCAGTATGCTGAACAACTTAGCTCTGTAGTGAAGGATGCATATTCAGCTCTTGATGAGGGGCTTAGACCGGCTCAATTACCTTCTGAGGCTGATTTTATCCGGGCTAATGGCCCTCGCGTTGGGGCGTTGAAATGGCAAGATATGCAGGCGCAGATACAATATGGCGGCGTAATTGGTGCAGCTAAGGACCTTACCCCTGAAGGACGACAGGACATTCTTGAGCGACTTCGCCCTCAGGATCCAAATGCTCCTGGCTTTGCAGCTAACCAGCAACGATGGGAGAAAATGCAGAGCAAATTTAAGCAAATGGATACAGAGTGGCAGGCACAACAGGGGCGCAACCGCTTAGTTTCATCCTTGCAAAATAACTTCCCCTTAGATCCTAACGACAAAAATAACCAGGCAGCCGTGGACCATTACTTTGCTCAGGATATTGCGCCTTCGTTTTCGATATCTGATCCGCAGAGCATCAATGCGCTGGCCACCGTCACAACTAAAAGCGGCATGATACCAACGCAGGTCAAAACTATGCTTAACAGCGGAGCAACCTCAAGAGATCCTGCACTGGTTGTTCCTATGGCAAAATTCTACGGCCAGTTATTCGATAATAACCCGGCGGCCGCGGCAACCCTTGATAAGGGAACGATGGCATTTTATGGGAAGGTTTACGATTATTCCCGCGCTGGAGTTCCGGAGGATAAGGCTGTGGACATGGCATATAGCCAGGTATTCCAGCAGGATGACCGGATGAAACAGATGCTTTCCACTGCCATGCGAGACAAAAAATATGTCGCCGCACGGACAACTGCTGCACAAAACAACGCTAGCAGCCTGACCTCATTTGGTTCTTGGTCTCCAGACATTACCGATCCAGGCAAATCAAATGCGGCCTATCAACGTGATTACCAGACAATTTACGATGCAAACTTTGCACAGACTGGGGGCGATGCAGACCAGGCTGAGAAAATGACCAACGCCATGATCAGAACCACATGGGGAGTTTCTACTATTAATGGTAGTGCAGAGGTTATGAAATATGCCCCAGAAGCGCTTTATGGGGTAAACAGTGGATCCGGTAACTGGATAGAAGGCCAATGGTATCAGGAGAAAAACGAGCTTAAAGCTAAAGCTTTTGGTGGTGCTCGTAGTGATACTGATTTGGTTATCGTTCCTGATGGTGTCACGCCAAGAGATAAAAGCTATGCGGTCATGGTGAGACAGAAAAATCAGGACGGTTACGATGATGTCCGTCCGTATTATGGTGAGAATGGGCTTCCCGTTCGCTTCAAACCAGATCAGCAGACATCTCCGATGTACAGGCAAACCATGCAGTTCCAGCAGCAACGAGTCGATGAGGCTAGAGTGAAGCGAGAAGGAAATCCATTACCGCAGTTCAGTAACAATGAAGGCTATACGCCGCCAGATCTGACTAAGCCTTTTGGCTATGGTTCAGCCAATAACCTTCCTAGCAACATTTACGCAGGGGGCAAATAATGCCGACGTATGAACAGGATCCGAAAGAGTTGCTTGGCGAGGACATTCAGCAGATAGCCGCGCCAGATGACAGCGATTTTTATATGGAAACGCCTTCTTTACTTTCCGCCGTAAACCCATTTACCAGCGATCAGCGCGTGCAGAAATCCAGGCAAGCGGCTTTCCGCATAGATAACTCCCTGGGTAGCTTCATTGCCAGTGCTCCATTTAGTCAGTTTGATCGCGTTGATGGCTATAACCCGTTTGATAATGATGCCGCAGATATTAAAGGCTATGAGGACTTTGCTGATTCATTTATCAACGCCGGATCGCCAGAGGAAACTCTTGCTATTAAGCACCGCATAGATCAGCAGAAGGCGGACAGGGAATATCTATCCGAGGTCGGAGGCGCAGGAACGATTTCAAGTCTGGCAATGGGAATGATTGATCCAGTTAACGTCGCTGCGATGTTCATTCCTGCTGGAGCCGTGGCCCGCGGCGGGAGCATCGCAGAAACAGCAGGGCGTTTTGCCTTAGCTAACGCTGCAGGCGGAGTTGCGTCAGAAGCATCATTGCAGGCGACGCAGGAAACAAGATCGGCGATGGAGAGTATTTCAAACGTTGCGGTTGATGCTCTTGTCGGCGGTATTCTTGGCGCTGGCGCACAGGTTCTTGCAGGGCCCGCTCAGCGCTCCGCTGTTGCTAATGCCATTGGTGAAAATTTGCGGGGCATGGACTCTCCGCAGAGCATTGGCGCCGCGCAGGTGTTCAATACGACGCTAGATCAGGAGCAACTAGCTGGGCTTGGTCTCGCAAATAAAACACTCAGCGTCACGCCTGCTGGCCGGCTGGCTCAGTCTCCATCACTGGTTTCCCGACAGATAAACCAGCAACTGGCTGAGAATAACTATTTCTTTGCCAAAAATGACGAAGGCCTAGCTACATTTACGGCAGCAGAAACAAAGATTAAGCAATACGATGCCATGCTCTATAAGCAGATGGAAACCACCCGAGACGCTTATCAGCAGTACAGCAAGTCCGTCAGCGCCAGCGGTGCGAAGAGGATGAACTTTGTAGATTTCAATGAGGCTGTGGGCATGGCTATGCGCCGCGGCGATCAGAGTGATATTCCTGAAGTGGCGCAGGCGGCCGCCAGTATTCGGCCTATTTTCGAGAGCACAAAAGCCCGTATGCAGGAGCTTGGGATCCTTCCGGAAGATGTCGATGTTGTGACGGCACAAAGCTATCTTCCACGTATTTATAAATTCGATAAGATACTTTCAGACCGCACTGAATTCAGGGGGAGGATAGCCAACTGGATACAGGGTATTAGTGCTAAAGGAGCTGATAAAGCCGGGCAGAGAATTGAAAAGATAAATGCAGGTCTGAAAAATGCGGAGGAATCAGCGCCGCGCGCTGAGGCCCTGGCGAGTGATATCGCCGAAGCCGAGAAATGGTCCGGGAAAAAAATCCTACTCATGGAAGAGCTGGATAAACGCAATAAGCTCATATCTCAGGAAGCTGACACACAGGCGCGCCTTACCAGAATAGAAAAACAATTGGCTGATACTTCATCAGAAAGACTTCAGGCCAGAATGATGAAAGAAAGCTCTGATCTCAAAACACGGCTTGATGATATAGCTCAGGCTAAAGAAGAACTTCCGGTCTATCAGCGCCATATGGAGTTGCTGGATAACCCACGGAAATACCGTTCTGAGCTTCGCCGACTGCAAAAACGGGCAAATTCAACCACAAGGCTGAATGCAAGCCGCGAGCGGGCTCTAAAGCAGATGGAACCTCTATCCCGAGAGGAAGCAGAGGACGCTGCTGACGAGATCGTGAATAAAATAATCGGCGCACCTTCCGGACTTGTTCCTGCCGATATTATCCCAGAGAGACTCGTTGGCCGGGCTGGTTTCACCAAAAGCCGAACTCTACTTATTCCCGATGAACGTATAGAGGATTTCCTGGAGTCAGACGTCAATCACATCATGGAAAGCTACCTCAGGCAGGTGGCTCCGGAAATCGAACTGACAGCGCAGTTCGGCCGTAAAGACATGGGGGATCAGATTCGGCAGGTTAGCGAAGAATATACGCGGCTGATCAAAGAGGCGAAAACGCCTAAACAACGTGCAGCGCTTGAAAAACAACGCGAAGCAGATATCAGGGATATAACTGCAATGCGCGACCGCCTTCTAGGCACCTACGGCGCCCCGCAGGATCCTCGCAGTTTCTTCGTTCGGGCCGGGCGGGTTGCAAGGAATGTTAACTTCCTTCGCCTGCTTGGCGGCATGACCGTCGCCGCGGCCACCGATCTGATGCGGCCGATGATGCAGCATGGTCTGCGTAAATCTCTCGGTCCTATGGCCAGCATGCTAAGGAACATGGATGCCGTAAAGATCGCCACAAAAGACCTGCGCGAAATGTCTGTTGGCCTGGAGTACGTTCTTTCAACGCGTACCAAAGCTATTGCCGACCTCACCGATCCCTACAGCCGGCGCACTGCATTCGAGCGCGGTCTTAACTGGATGACGCAAAAGTTTGGGAACTGGACATTGATGAACCAGTGGAACAGCGTGCTTAAATCGTGGTCAGGAATGATTGTGCAGTCGAGGATACTTGATGCGGCTCGGCAGATATCCAGCGGCGGCGAGATAGCCAAAACCGAATTACGCAAGATGGCGCAGGTTGGTATCAATGAGGATATGCTGCGGCGCATCGGTGAGCAGTTCGGTAAGCACGGCGAGGATATGGATGGACTTCTAACCGGCCACAGCCACTTGTGGGACGATCGTCACGTTAGGGAGATATTCCAGGCCGCGGTGCTGAAGGATGTCGATTCGGTGATTGTAACCCCTGGCGTGGGCGATACGCCGCTGTTCTTCAGTAAAGAGGGGTGGAAACTGATCACCCAGTTCAAAACGTTTATCTTTGCTCAGCATAATCGCGTGCTGGTATCTGGTATTCAGCAGGGCGATGCATCATTCTATCTTGGTGCTCTTGGAACTGTTGCGCTGGGCTCGATGGTGTATATGATGAAGCAAAAGCTTAGCGGTCGTGACATAGATTACAGCTGGAATAACCTTGTGAAAGAGGGGATCGACAGGGGCGGCATGCTGGGATGGTTGTCAGAGCCGCTGAACACCCTTGAAAATGTAAGCGGCGGCAGGTTTGGTCTTGGCGCGATGTTTGGGGCGCCGCCGGTATCCAGGTTCCAGAGCCGCAATGCTATAGGCGCATTGCTTGGGCCGACCTTCGATCTCGGTGGTGATGCTGCAACGGTGGCGCATGGGGTACTGAACGGAGAATTTGACAGCCAGCAAACCCACGCGGCCCGTAAAATGCTACCATTTCAGAACCTGTGGGCGATATCACCACTACTAAACAAAGTTGAAGAGCAGATGAAATAAGGAAATATCATGGGGATTCTTGGTAAGTTCGGTAATTTTTTAGAGAAATCTGGTGTTTCTGTTTTTTCAAAAGAAACATTAAAACTGCTTACCGAGATGAATGATCAGGGTGTTTACCAATCATCGCTTGCGGCAGTTGACTTTGCGTTATCAATGAGAAATGAAGAGCACTTTGAAACCTTCGTACTTTCGAGAATTCTTCTCGAGCCGTACCAGTCCAGCAATGATGAGCGCATGACCTTATACAGGATTATGCAAGACAATTATGGGCAGGGGTTAAAAATGTTCAAGAAATCATTAGCTTTCGCAAAACAGTATGGTGGAGAAGATATTGTTAAAGGTGAATTTAATTTCAAATTAATGGGTTTCAGAATAATTATGTTCAACCTTGCATATAATTCTAAATTAATTGATTTTGATATTGCCTCAAAGTTTTATGAAACCTTGTGGCGATCTACAAAAGGTGACACTCCTGATAATGCTATTGATGATTTTATACAAAGAGAAAAGTTAATGGTAAGTATCGGCGTATCCGATCCAACTGCGAATCAAAAAAAAGAGGATTATCAATTTTATAAGAATGTGATTTCTTTGTGGGCAAGTCGTGGAATCATGAATGTATGAATGAGTTAAACAGGCCGCTTTCGCGGCCTTAATTATCACTGACCGCCGGGGCGGGAGTCAGCAGAACGGCCGCCACAGCGTGAGCCGTCAGCAGCAGTATCATCAGGATGCTGGCAGTTACCAGCGAAAGCCTGTGTAGCTGAACCCAGAGACAACAGAACAAACAGCACTGCTAATGCTTTTTTCATTTTCACTTACCATGTGTAGACCACTGAACCGTGGCTTTATGATTGTAGCGCTGTGCTCAGATTTCATCCATCAAAAAGCCCGCGGCGCGGGCTTATCCACTTTTAACTTTCTTTGGAACTATCGCAGATAGCGATATCATAAAACCTGTTAATGCCGCGATAATAAGCGGAAAAATAAAAGCATCAGAAGTTCTGAGTGGGTTTTTTATGTCAAACAGGATCACTATAAAGAACGCGCTTGTTGCGAACGTTGACGAGGAGTATACCTCATTCATCTTGTACTGAAGCTGATCCAAGGAGAATGGTGGTGTCTCTTTACACCAAGCGTCCCAGATAAGATGAACCAGAAGATAAGCAATGCACAGGATGAAGTAAAATCTGGTTAACTCCTGTGCATTCTGTGGTGCCAGCCAGTCAAGAACGTGCATTTTAGTTAGCAAATTTCCTGGCAGCATAGATAGCTGGCAGAGCAACAGCACCAGCTAAAGCAAAACCATAGGCAATTCCTGCCGTTACGGTAAACGCAGGAATAACGAAAGATAAGCCGCCAGGAAGTGCGAATCCTAATCCAGCACCGCCAATGATAGCTTTCATCAAAGTAATGATGTTGATTTCCATTGTTCCTCCTGAGCATTCAACAAAAGGTTGAATTACCTCTGGGGTAATCTTAATCAAATTTGAGCAATGATGCAAAATGAATTGAGATGAAAAGCGATGAATAGGACGAATGTACAAACGCATTCAAAGGCGCTTCCCTGCGCCAGCAACCTCAGTAACCCTTGGCCTTAGCCATCACGTACTGAGCATGCGTCTCTATGTCGCGCAGTACGGTGCCGATACCAACAATGTAGCTGAGCATGGCCGTGACCTCTGCGGCGGCGCCGGACACATCATGCCCGTCAGCATCGAGTTCGCGGAGCAGCTTCATCACCATTGAGCTTTTCGCCAGTTCACGCAGGCCATCAGGTGAATGGATGTGATCCTGATAGCGTCGGTTAAGAGGGAAGGTGTAATGCTTCTGTTCGACCTGCAATGCATCCATGATCGCCGGCAACATGCTGCTGGTCATCTCCTGCGCCAGCATGCGGGCTTTATCAGCCTGGGAGAGTTCTTCCCGAACGTAGCGGCCAGTCTTGCGGATCTGCGGCAGTACCTCGCTGGTTACCCATTTGCGGAAGCGGTAGGGGATGGTGCCCGGCGTCACCGCATCGCGGCAGCGGAGGATAAGAGTGTAGAGGCCAGACTCAGAGATGATGGTGAAATCTTGCTGACCACCAGGGGTGTGCATTGAATGCACCCCCTTTTCATCATCGTCTAAAGCGCGCATGGCACTAGCAGTGTGTTTGATGCCTATGGCCTTGCAAACATCAGAAGAAACGAACCAAGGATTGCCGTCGATATTAACTGCACGAATGTTGCTGTGCGATTCGAATGAAAAAACTGATGGGTTGGTGTTCATAGTGAATCTCCTGTGACTAGGACGATCACCACCGCAACGCCAATTACTGGTGGTGAACTGAACGGAGTTGGCGTACCGGCGTCACAGGGAACCGGCGTCCTTTCGGACCCCCGCCCAGCCCACCATTGAATAGGTACACTGAAGCGTAAGCACAAAAAAACACGCTAGCGCGTGTCGTGCGCTGTGACATTAACCGGGACGCCAATCCCGGCACCGGATTTTGCCGATGCCCGATCACTATGGCACAAGGGAAATGGGTTGTAAATTTACCATTTTGGTAATCTTATTTTGTTTATTAGGTAAAATCAATCTCTTTATGAGTTGTTTTGCGATTTTTTTTATTTGCATATAGAACAATCCTAAAAATAGTTCTAGTCTATTTTTCATGGGTATTAATGTTTACCCATGTTATTCAAACTAATAAAGTCACATAAATTATTTTTTATTACTACACATACTATGGGTGATTAAATGGAAAATCATGTTTTAATGTTTCCTGATATGTTTATTAACGCAGATAATAATAGCATACATATAGCACAATCTAATTTAAACTACAGGAAGTTATTGATAAACGCTCTTTATTGGGATAAGATTATTACTACAAACAACAATTTAATTCATGTTTCTAATAATGACACTCCAGGCGTTCCAGAGCTTAAAAGGGAAGGGTTATTTACTGAGGTAATGTTGCCTATCAATGGTAATGGTAATTTTGCTACGATATTATATGAAGCAAACATGAAATTTATGATCGAGTCACTTGCGCGTAAAGATATAAACTTTATTGCCAGTGAGGCTGATAAGGTATTGATTAAGAATAGTAATGAGGTTGCACCTGATAATGGCGAGTTATTTACTTTGATAAATGCAATTCCAGAGCCTGATGAAAGTGTAAATATTCATGATGTTTTGGAGTTTAGGCATAAAAGACAGGGTGAACTAAAAAACCTCATGAACAAAATTAATGAGTTGAATATTAGGGTGTTAAAAGCTGAAAACAGAGACTTAGAGTTAAAGGCAGCAATAAATGAAATAGATATTGCGTGCGCTGATGTCATTAGACTATATAATGAAAGCCGTATAAAATTTAACTTATCAGAAGTAAAATTTAACTTCAATATTCCTGAGATAGTAACAAATGCAGGTGCAGCGTATTTTGGCGCAAAATCAATAGGTCTTCCAGAAACAGGTGCTATTTTAGCTTCTGCAACATACGGATTTAATACTTTTGTGAACTTTTCTTCTGCCATGTCATTAAGAAGAATAGACAAATCAAACCCATTTAATTATGTTGGGCAAATGAGTGTAAAACTTAATTAAACTTTATTGTTATGGATGGGAGCGCATTTATAGTAGCAATGAATATTAGCCCCCATCCTATCCCGATCTGATATGTAACAATTGCCACTATTAGCATTTTTACAGTGGAAGTTAAACACTTAGACTCTTTTTTTAAAAACACATTCATTTTGCCACCTCTTATTCGCAACTCGTCTTCATATAAATATAGTATGTAGACGAGTAGCTTATAACTTACTTTAAATGTTGTCTAATCTGCATTGTGCAGAAGTCCAGGTGTGTTTGCAGCTCCCGCATCGACAACTGCGAGCTTGTCACATAGTTAACCAGCGCCACCAGTTCCGCCGCCGCACCGCTGACATCGTGGCCGTCTCGCTCCATCTCCCTGAGCAACTCCATCAGCTGTGATTTTACAACCAGGGATCTTACCCCTTCCGGGGTGTGAATACGATCCGCAAAACCTTCGTCGACAGGATACTGGTACCGCTCTGGCATTAGGATTACTCCGATAAATACTGTATATATATACATATATCAAAAGGTAACAGGGTTTTCCAGAAGGTTTTTATTTACCTTAATGGTAATGTTTTTGCTCGTTTCGATCTGTTTTATTCATATATGGTTTGATGGGTAATAGAATGCTTCTATGCACGCGCGCCAGCGCTGACCACTGGAGCAGACTATGACAGTTTCAACGCAGGTAAGCCGTAACGAGTACACCGGGAACGGCGCCACTACCCAATACGATTTCACGTTCCGCATTCTTGATAAAAGCCACCTGCTGGTGCAGACGCTGGATACCTCCGAAAACATCGTGACGCTGACGCTCGGTACCGACTACACGGTTACTGGCGTGAACCGTTACAACGGGGGTAAGGTGGTTCTGACATCAGCGCTGCCAGCTGGCTACAAAATCTCTATCGAGCGCAGCACGCCGGTTACGCAGGAAGCCAGCATCAGGAACCAGGGGGGCTTCTTTCCTGAGATCCACGAAGATGCTTTCGATAAGCTGACTATGCTGGTGCAGCAGGCGTATGGATGGTGGTCTGGTCTATCTCTCAGGAAGCCATCATGGCTCGCGAACTATTACGACGCACTCAACAACCGCATTCGTAACCTGCGTGACCCGTCACAGGCGCAGGATGCGGCTACGAAGAATTATGTTGATAACGGAATATCTGGGTCTATTTCACATGCAGATGATCTTTTTAAAAGAACTCTGCGAGTCCCTGAATCGTTGGTTGGAATGTTGCCAAATATTTATGGCCGCAAAAATAGAATATTAGCGTTCAATGATCATGGTAATCCTATTGCTGTACTTCCTGAATCAGGTAGTGCAGCTGATGTTCTTATAGAATTGGCTTCTGAAGACGGCGCCGATTTAGTTTGGTACAAAAAGCCATATACAGGTGCTATACATCGCCCAATAGCAGATCAACTATCTGAAACGATCTCTCCGTGGGATTTTGGATGCAAATCAGATGCAGTATTCGACCCCGTAACGCAACGTCTGGTAGATGGCACAGATAATACGACTGCTCTGCAAAGAATGCTGTGTGAAGCACATCATCACGGCATAGAAATTAGTCTGCCGATGAACGGGAAATTCGCCAGCAGGTCCCTCTACATGCACTACGATGCCGTAAAAAATCCCAATTGGACTGATCGTCCTGGCCGGTTGAAAATTTCTGGCGGGGTGCTGGGGCACGCAACCGGGGACGTGGAGCGTCAGGGTACGGCAATATTCCATATACCAGGTGAAGCATCTGCTTTGCTATCGATGGTTGGAGAATTCAGCCTGACCAACCCTGCCGGAATGGGTGGCTATTTTCAGCTGGAGGGGATGAATCTTATCGGTAGTCAGGACAGCTCTGACGTCTTGCTGATGCAGGGCAGTCAAGGGGCAATAATGCTGGCTAACTATACAATAAAGGTGCTGAATCTCGCCGGGAACGGACTGACAGAGGCTACCACATGGGAAACCATGCACATGAACGGTCTTATTCGTGGGCCTGCTACAGGAGACGGCTCGTGTACAGGTATAGGCCTGAACATCAAATCTGATGGAACGATCGGCCAGATCAATATGAAGCAGTACATGAACGTCAACGTAATGAAAATGGGTTACAGTATCCGCGCGGGACGTCGTGAAAAAACTAATGGGACTTTAGGGCCATTAGTATTCGTTGGTGGGCAAACTTCTGGTGCAGATCATCATGGGATGTGGTTGGATGGTGGCGTGATCTCATTCACATCTATCGGTCAGCAGCATGAAGGATGCAGAAAAAATGGCATAAGGATAGACAATGTACTTGAAGACGGGACAGTAAGCTCTGACCTCCCGCGCACCATTAAATTCCAGCAAAACTACCTTACTGGCTGCGGAAGAATTGAGGACGGTTCGGTAAATAGTTACGGCATTTACATTGCTAACGGCGACGGTATCGAGTTCGACACCCCAACGTTTAATGAGTGTGGGAACGGCATTGCATTCGATGCTGCAAATGTCGATAACCTGTTAATTCGCCGCCCCACATTCCGTACTGTTCGGGCGTACGGAACATCTCAGGGGTTTGGAATTCGCTCATTTGCAGATGGTGTTCCTCAAAAACGGCAATATCTTGAACACCCTGTTTTTAACCAGACTCCGGCAACGCAGATTGATGATAAAGCCCGTGAAATATTTGGTCGCGGAGCGGCAGGAGGTCGAATCTCATTTTCGACAAACACACCGACGCCGAGCATTATTCATGGCTCAGGGTCCGGGAATGAGTCTTATCGTATCCTAAATTTTAATAACTCGACAGCAACCACTATTACAAACATCACAGGAGGAACACCGTACCAGCGTCTCCTGATTACATTCTCAAATAACACTACAACAATACAACACAACAGCAGCATTATTCTTCAGGGTGGTAAAGATGTTCAGGGAATGGTAGGGAAAACGCTGGAGCTGTACTACACAGGATCAGTCTGGCATGAAGTAGGTGACCCAGTAAGAGCGTTATCAGGAACAAGTGCAAACAGACCTTTTAGCACTGCATATCCAGGCATGGAATACTTCGATACAACATTAGGAAAGCCTATCTGGCGTAATGCTGCAAATAACGCCTGGGTTGACTCAGCAGGTAATGTTGTCTGATTTATTACCCGCCCTATTGGGCGGGTAATTATATTTACTAAATGAGGTTATCTTATGTCTTTTGTGAAAAACAAAACGCTTGAGGCCAGTGTTATTGCGGACAGTGGCACGGCGATTGGTTCAGTTCAGGTTGCAGTAGACGTAACGTATTCTATTTCACTTATTCAGGTAGTAGATGGTGACAAAGCCTATGCCTCAGTATCTGCATCGGTTAATGGGCAGGCACCAAGACAGGTTGATCTGTTTGAGTTTAATTATTTTCTTAATAATGGGAAAACCCTTTTTGAACAGGCTGAAGAAGCCTTGCTTATCAGTGAGAGATATACATAAACGATGATCTTATCATCCATCAATCATTACCATTTATCCATATACGGTTTATTGTGTATGATGAACCTACCCAACTAAGGAGGTTCATCATGCATAGTAAACGGTGGTCATCATGTCCGCATCGCTAACCGCTGATACGATAAATCAGGGGCTTAGCTACGGTGCGCTGGCGGCAGTCATCGCCGGCGTACCTCCTGAAGTGGCGCTTGGATCGCTGGCCGGGGCGGTAATTTTTGTTACCTCTGCAATTGAGTATCCGGTCAAGCGCCGCGTTCTCCTGGCGTTACTCAGCTTTTTCTGCGGTCTTCTCTTTTACAAACCCACAGCATCAATCCTTATCGGCGTTGCCAGCATGATCCCCACCATCACACAGGACTCGTTCGAGCGGGGTATTGTCTACTCTGCCGGCGCGTTCGTTGCGGCAATTGTCGCTGTGCGGGTTGGGATATGGCTGTATCACCGCTCTGACAATCCGCGCGATTTAATCCCGGGAGGAAAAGACGATGACAGGCCATGATCTGCTGCTTATCGCTAATTCCATCATCTGCGGCGGGATAGCGATGCGGGTGATGTTCTTCCAGCGCAACGGATCGCGCCACCGCCGCTGGGGTGGGTGGATAGCCTATTTCCTCATCGTGGCGGCGGCCAGTATCCCGCTGCGCACCGCGTACTCATACCTGTACCACTTTCCTATGACCGCAGATCTTTCTGAGGTCGTTATCAATGCTGTGATGTTCGCCGCGGTGCTGAAGACGCGCGGCAACGTCGTGCAAATCTTCAAGATATCGAGGTCGCAACATGGACATTAACGAGTTTCAGAAAGCTGCCGGCGTTAGCCTGGCGCTGGCCACACGCTGGCATCCGCACATTGTGGCGGCCATGAAAGAGTTTGGCATTATCAAGCCGTTGGATCAGGCGATGTTTATTGCCCAGGCCGGGCATGAAAGCACTGGCTTTACCCAGCTCGTTGAGAGCTTCAATTACAGCGTGGCGGGGCTGGCTGGTTTCGTCCGTGCCGGGCGACTGACGCAGGGCCAGGCTAATTCCCTCGGGCGCCGACAGGGTGAACCATCGTTGCCACTGGAGAGGCAGCGGGCCATTGCCAATCTGGTGTACAGCAAACGCATGGGGAATAACGGGCCGACAGACGGCTGGTTTTACCGCGGGCGCGGGCTTATCCAGATCACCGGGCTGAACACCTATCGCGACTGCGGCAACGGCTTGAAGGTGGATCTGGTTAAGCAGCCGGAGCTGCTGGCGCAGGACGAGTATGCAGCGCGGAGCGCGGCGTGGTACTTCGTGAAATATGGATGCCTGAAGTACACCGACGACCTGATGCGCGTCACGCAGATCATCAACGGCGGGCAGAATGGCATCGACGATCGCCGTGTGCGTTACCTGTCGGCCAAGAAGGTGCTGGCATCATGATCACGGCATTCGTGAAAGCGTACTGGAAACAGTTGCTTATCGTGTCGATGCTTGCTGCTATGGTGGCCGGCGGCGTTGTAGCCTGGAATATTCACGGTGACAGGCAGTACGACGCCGGGTATGCGCAGGCGAAGGCAGACCGCAAAGCAGAAGATGATAAAGCCCGTCAACATGATGAACAGGAGAAAGCAACCAATGAACGTGAGGCGCAGCAGAGGATCGACCAGGCGCGCAATGATGCTCTTGATGCTGCCGCTCGCGCTGGCCGGCTGCAGCAGCAGCTCGTTGCCATCCGTGAGCAGCTCAGGCAGTATAACGCCACTGTCGGCGCTGGGTCGTCAGCCGCAGACACCGGAGTTTTGCTTGCCGACGTGCTCGAAAAATCTCTCGAACGAAACCGGCAACTGGCAGAATACGCTGACCGGGCAGCTGAAGCCGGAAGGGTCTGTGAACGGCAATATGACGAACTGACGAAGCGGGGCACAATTTCCCGGTGACGGTATATAAAACGGTATCTTGGATTTTGTTTTTAAAAATGTTGTTTTCAGTCAATTGGTTACGATACCTGTAAATAATTGAGTGGGAGTAATCCCCGGCGTTAGCTGAGTAAAACGAAACCCTCTGTGTTTACAGAGGGTTTTTTTATAGCTGCTACACTAAGGTCTCCCACCTGACGGCAAGCGCTAATCGCGCATATATTGATGCATCTGGGCCGCCGTCAGATCCCACTGGCTTCCTTCAAACGGGGGCATATAGCTGCCATCATCTTCGCCAATCTCAGCGGCAGTGAGCTGATTGAGTTTATCGTTCATTGTCATTAACAGATCCCGGTATTTCTCTGGCTCCCGGGCGAGGTTATGATTTTCTTCGGGGTCGTTAACCAGATCGAAAAGTTCAACATCATTATTCTCCAGCAGTTCGGCCAGGGTAGCAGGAATATGATGCTGCTTGAGCGAAAAGTAGCGGGCAAATTTATAGTGTCCATCGTTGATCATACGGATCCCTGAGCGATGGGAAAAATCAGGATGGAGTGACGCGATCGCTTTTTTAAATTGATCGTGCGGGAGTTTCTCTCCAGCCAGCTTTCTGAATTTTGCCGTGTATTGCGCATCCATATACAGGATCATGCCGTAACAATAAAGCGAACCCGGACGCAGCGCATTTAAGCCCGCTTGCTCAGGATGCGCCAGTAATGGGCTCATATCCCGGCCTTTTCTGCCCTCCAGGACTTTCTCTCGCAGCGAGCGATCGCGTCCAGTCAGACCAATCAGGGTCGGTACTAAATCCAGATGATTGGTCAAACTGTTGCAGCGGATATTTCCCGGATACGCCGGATGGCGAATGATCATCGGCACATGGATCTGCTCTTTGTACACCGAGGAACCTTTACCATGCATCTGGTGGGAGCCACCGAGTTCCCCATGGTCGGCGGTAAAGACGATAATCGTATTTTGCGTCAGCTGCAGGTTATCCAGCTCATTGAGAATCGCCTCAAGATGCTGGTCATTATCGCGAATACAGTTGAAATAATAATCCAGTAATTTGCGCCAGCGCCGGTCTTCATCGGGGAACTGTCCCTCCATCACCGCCCTGGCATTCTGGTACTCTTTATGGGCGGCAGGTCTGCCAGGCTCATCGAGCGGCTGATGGCGGTTTGCAGGCAGCGGATAGTCTGGCCAGCTTTGCTGATAGATTTGGTTGTGCGGGGGTTGGGTTGGCAGCAGGGTGTGGTTTTCTTTATCCATTGGCCCTTTCCACTGCACCTGCTCACCATGCTCATCGGTGTCGATAAACATGACATCGTGGGGGTTAACCAGGTTTACTGCCGCGAACCAGGGTTTATTTTCATCATTCAGCGGGCGGCCGGTGTTACGTAGCCAACTAATGGTCTGCCCCGTGGTGACTGAATCAAAGAAATAGCCGCCCTTACTTTTCCCGATGACATCGCCAATGCCGTGATAATCAGAGAAACCATACTTTTCCATAATTTCATGCAGTCGCGGCGTCGGGATCTCGCCCAGGTCCATTTCTTCTACCGATTTACCAGCGACCGGCTGATCGATCTCCCGGGTAAGATGCCATTTACCTTTATACGCCGTGTAATAACCCAGTTCACGCATCATATGGCCCACGGTACGTAATTCCGGGTCCAGATCGTAATTCATCCAGGGGAAGCCAAGATTATCAAACATCCGGGTGTGCGGCATATGGAGCCCGGTGTACATGACAGAGCGCGATGGCGTACAAACGTTGGCCGTGTTCTGATGATTGGTAAAAGTGATACCCGTTTTCATCAGGCGTTCCCGGCCCGGCACCGGAAAGGGATACCGCTCGAAATAACGTTCCTGATCGCAGGTTATTAGTAAAATATTGTAGCCTTCGGGCAGTGTGTCAGGGATTTCGCCGGTGAAAGGAATATCCCATGCCGCTTTCGGGGCGGCATTATTTTGCGCGGCGTTTCCCGTCTCTGGTAACAGGCTCACGACTGCGGCAATCCCCAGACCTTTGAGGAGATCGCGGCGATTTCCATCTATTTTATTTGGCTCTTTCATCTTCAGACTCCGTTAATTGTAATATATTTTGCCGTATCTCCGGGATAAGACTCATAATGAGCGCGGGCGGCTGGCAATTTAATAAAAGCCTTCTCATGACGTTCATATAGGGCGTGATATGGCCGAAAAAGGTTAAATAGCCGCTGCACAGGTAATTCTGTGCTTCGTCGTCATGGATGGTAAAACGGTGTTTAGGGCATCCTCCATGGCAGGCAAAGCGCCAGTGGCAGCCCTGACAGCGGGCAGAGAGTTGGCCCTTTTGCTTCCCGAACTGTTGCTGAAATGGCGAGCTCGCCATCGCTGCCATAGCATCTTGCTTCAGATTACCCAGCTTATATTCCGCTGAGACAAAGTGATCGCAGCTGTAGACATCGCCGTTTTGCTCCACCAGTAAACTCTGCCCACAGACAGGCTGCATGGTGCAGAGCGTGGCGGGCTGGCCGGCCCATACGCCGAGTAGATTATCAAAGTACTGGATAAACACCCTGCCAACATCGTTTTCCAGCCAGTCGTCGAAAACACTGCACAAAAATTTGCCCCAACCCTCAGGGGTAACTGACCAGGGAGCAGGGAAGTCAACGAGAGGAATAAACTGGAGATGGTGAAGGTTTAGCTCGCGGCTCAGGCAGCGATAGAGACTTTTCCCCTGGCTTGCAGACTGGCGGCTGACCACCACCATGGCATTTACCGGAACGTCATGCTGCTGCAGGCAGCGTATGGCCTGCACAACTTTTTCCCAGGTGGGTTTTCCGCAGCCCGTCGTACGCCAGGTGTCGTGGAGTGACGCAGGGCCATCAATGGATAATCCGACCAGAAATCCATGACGACGCAAAAAACGAGCCCAGTTATCGTTCAGCAAGATGCCGTTGGTTTGCAGGCTGTTGGCGATGATTTTGTTACCACGGTAACGCTGCTGGAGCTCGACCACCTTTGCAAAAAAATCCAGCCCGCATAAGGTAGGCTCACCGCCCTGCCAGCAAAACTCGACGTTTTGCGAGGGGGTCGATGAAATGGTGTTGTGAATGTACGCTTCCAGCGTGAGGTCGTCCATGGTGGCATACCCTGGACGCGGAACCTCGTTTTCCAGATAAAAACAATACCGACAGGCCAGATTGCATCGATTGCCGCCGGGTTTTGCTACGGTATTAAAATTAGCGCTCATTCTTTGCTATGCTCGAACGTTTTCGATGAGGAAGAGAGTAAAGCTAATTGTGTTACCGGAGGTGTGGCTAATGTTACCGATGGCGACTGGCTTTATTTTTTGGATCATTATGCAAGAGAAAAATACAGGCGGTATCGTTATTTTTCGCAGGTGACAGCATGCCCTGCTATTCTCTTAAAAATTTCATCATTGATTTGGTGAATGTATTTTCATTAAAAATTTATAATATGAATAATGCCTGCCATATGGCTATAAGGGCAGGCGTAAATTATCAAGGGCGTAGTGATCCACGTTTACTCTTCAGCAAGGTTGTTTTTGGCTATCGGTTGGTCAACGGCCGCTGCCGGATATTCTACATTACGTTCATCCTGCGCCTTACCCGCCTCGCGCACAATCGCCAGCGCCAGTCCGGCAACGATCAACGTTAACCCGGTGGACACCCACATTCCGCCGATAATGCCCAGCCGGTGGTTCAGCCATGCGTAGGCAAAGGGTGAAACAGCTGCCATCAGTTGCCCGGGGATCAGCAGGAGACCCGTGCGGCTGGCGTAGCTTTCTGCGCTAAACAGCGCCAGCGGCAGCGTCGCTTTGACAATCGTCACCAGCCCGTTAATCGCGCCATAGCCCAGCACAAACCCGGCTGCGCATCCGGCAAAGGTCGTGCTGCTCAATCCAAGGAGAAAACAGAGCGGCATGGCGAGCGCAGTAAAACGCGTTAGCGTGAGTGAGGTGACCCGGGGACCGGCCAGCACTTCCCCCAGCCGGGCGCCGGTCTGGCCGAATCCCCACAGCACACCGACGGCAACCGGCAGACCAAAGTGGCTGATAAACTCCGGCAGATGGGTAGAGGTACCGTTAGAGATGAAGGTGATCAGCGCAATAAAGATCGCGTAACGCGCCCCGTTACGCCGGTCGCCCTCTGCTGTCGCTGGCGAGGCTGGTGATTTCGCCGCTGAACTGAGCCGCTGGCGAGGCAGTTGATAACTCAGCCATGCGCTCAGCAGGCCAAACAGCGCATAGATCCGCAGAGCATTCTGCCAGGGCATGATGGTTAATAACGCCTCGCCCAGCGGCCAGAAGAGGGCAGAGGCCAGACCGCCAGCGAGAGTGATATGAGAGATAGTTTTCCGCGCCTGCTGACCGTACAGATTCACCACTGCGGCGAACAGCGCATCATACAGTGAGAGCCGCATGCCGATGCCGGTCAGCAGCCAGGCGCCGTACCAGCCGGCCAGCGAAGGGCGCCAGGACATCATGGCGCAGCTGGCGGCTATCAGCAAGGTACCGCTGGTGACCACCAGCCTTCCGCCAAAGCGAGCCAGCAGCCTGGCAACGAACGGGGAGACAGCGGCCATCATCAGCATCGCAAGCGTCAGGCCGAGATAGATCTGCGGCAAGGACCATCCTTTGTCGGCGGCGATAGCCCCGGCAAAGGTGCCGGGCATATAAAAAGAGATCCCCC
The DNA here is from genome assembly GCF_018223905.1 of Klebsiella sp. 28. NCBI lineage: Bacteria > Pseudomonadati > Pseudomonadota > Gammaproteobacteria > Enterobacterales > Enterobacteriaceae > Klebsiella > Klebsiella sp. 28. The sequence continues at coordinate 668 of NZ_JAGRQY010000050.1, read as the reverse complement.
AGTTGATGAGTTGCTGACCGCCCGCGGTGAAGGCAAGGCGTCGGGGAATAACGTTTATTTCCATGGTTTTTCATTCCGTTAAGACAGTTGTCCTGAGCATACCCGGCAGGCTATTGTTCTGGCAGAGCGGCTACCTTATGCGCGGTATAAGAGAAACTTTTATGACAACACTGAACCTGGGAAATCTGGCGACCTTCCGGCTGGTCGTACAGCGCGGCAGCTTTTCTGCCGCCGCCGACGCGCTGGGGATCTCCCAACCTGCCGTCAGCCTGCAGGTACGTCAGCTGGAGCAGTTTTTACAGACCAGGCTGCTGGAGCGAACCGGACGTGGGATCAAGGCGACGGCGGCGGGAATGGCATTGCTGGCCCACAGCGAGCAGATCGATCGGGCGGTGAATAGCGCGGTGCAGTCGGTCAGCGCATTCAGTCAGGAGGTTAATGGATCGTTGACGCTGGGGACAGGCGCGACGGCCTGCATTCATCTTCTTCCACCGCTGCTGCAGCATCTTCGTCAGCAGCACCCGCTGCTGACGGTGGGGGTGACCACCGGCAACACGCTGGATATCGTCCGCGCGGTGGAAGAAAACCGGCTCGATCTCGGGCTGGTCACGCTGCCCGTGCAGGGGCGCAGTCTGGCGGTGACTGCGCCCCTGCACGGGCAGCGTGAC
>NZ_JAGRQY010000005.1:0-4151 GCF_018223905.1 Klebsiella sp. 28 | reverse complement strand
AAACCTGGGTTCAGACGAAGGCGCAGATTTAGTCTCATGGAAAAAAAAGTACAGAGGTGCTGTACGTCGTCCCATAGCCGAAATGTTGGACGAAATCATCTCCCCCTGGGACTTCAACTGCAAACCTGATGCAGTTTTTGACCCGGTAACACAACGCCTGATAGACGGGACAGATAACACCGCTAACCTGCAGCGAATGTTCTCTGAGGCGCATTATCACGGGGTAGATATTATTCTTCCTTTTAGTGGGAAGTTTGCCAGCAAATCCCTTTATTTACATTATGACCCAATAAAAAACCCAGACTGGATTGGCCGCCCTGGTCGTCTGACCATTCGAGGTAGCGTGCTGGGTCACGCAACCGGAGACGTGGAGCGTCAGGGTTCGGCTATTTTCCATATCCCCGGAGAAAACGCGCCGTTAATATCAATGATTGGAGAATTCAGTATTTCCGACCCGGCAGCAATGGGCGGGTATTTTGAACTGTCGTCATTGAACCTTATCGGCAGCCAGGACAGCTCAGATGTCCTTTTATTACAGGGCAGTCAGGGCCAGATGAAGCTGGAGCGGTACGATGTAAAGGTGCTCAATCCAGCGGGCAACGGTATAACTGAAGCCACTACATGGGAAACGCTTCATCTACTTGGATTTATCCGTGGTCCTGCTACAGGAGATGGTTCGTGTACTGGAATCGGTCTGAATATTAAATCTGACGACACTATTGGTCAGATTAATATGAAACAGTACCTGAATGTCAACGTGATGAAGATGGGGTATGGTATCCGCGCCGGGCGTCGTGAAAAAGCTAACGGGACTTTAGGACCTTTAGTTTTTACTGGCGGACAAACTTCTGGCGCAGACCACTACGGAATGTGGCTGGATGGCGGGGTAATTTCTTTCAGTTGTACCGGCATGCAGCATGAGGGTAGTAGAAAAAACGGGCTCAGAATAGATAATATTCTGGAAGATGGTGGCGTGAGCACTGACCTGGCTCGCACTATTAATTTTAAGCAGAACTACTTTACTGGCTGTGGGTCTGTTGATGACCACTCTCCAGACAGTTACGGTGTTTATATTGCAAATGGTGATGGAATTGAACTGGATACACCGACGTTTAACCTGTCCCGTAATGGTATTGGATTTGATGCACAAAATGTCGATAACCTGTTAATTCGTCGTCCGCATTTCCGCACGGTTAGTGACTACGGCAAAGCGCAGGGCTTTGGTATTCGCTCTTTTTCAGACGGCGTCCCTTCAAAACGCCAGTATCTTGAGCATCCGGTTTTTAACCAGGCACATGCCACGCAGATTGATGATAAAGCCCGTGAAATATTTGGTCGCGGAGCGGCAGGAGGTCGAATCTCATTTTCGACAAACACACCGACGCCGAGCATTATTCACGGCTCAGGCTCAGGGAATGAGTCGTACCACATCCTCAATTTTAACAACACGACAGCCACCACTATTACCAATATTACCGGCGGCACGCCCTATCAGCGCCTGCTGATTACATTTTCAAACGATGCAACCACGATACAGCACAGTAGCAATATTGTTCTGCGTGGCGGTAAAGATGTTCAGGGAACGGTAGGGAAGACGCTGGAGCTGTACTACACGGGGTCATTCTGGCATGAGGTGGGAGACCCGGTCAGGTCGCTCACGGGAACAACCGCCAACAGACCATTCAGTACAGCGTTTCCCGGTATGGAATATTTCGATACCACGCTGAATAAACCCATCTGGCGTAATGCGGCAAATAACGGCTGGGTTGACGCGGCGGGTAATGTGGTCTGATTTATGTCCCGCCCTGTGGGGCGGGTAATTTTATTTACTGAATGAGGTAATCTCATGTCTTTTGTAATAAATAAAACACTGGAGGCCAGCGTTATTGCGGACAGTGGCACGGCGATTGGTTCAGTTCAGGTCACTGTAGATGTTACGTATTCTATTTCGCTGATTCAGGTAGTCGATGATACCACAGCCTACGCCTCGGTATCGGCATCGGTGAATGGACAACCGCCAAAACAGGTTGACCAGTTTGAATTTAACTACGCACTGGAAGGTGGGAAGAGCTTGTTTGAGCAGGCTGAAAGTAACCTGCTCAATAGCATAAAATATGCTGGCGGGATAGTTATCTGAAAATACCGCCAGCTCATAACTGGCGGTACTCCCTGTTACCTGTCAATTCTGGCGGTAAAGCTAAGGAGAATTGACGCTGCGAATAGCATCATGAAAGCAGCATAACCGTGAAAGTTGCGTTCTACGTAAATTGTGAAAAAGGATAGCAATGCCATCTTCATAAAACGAGAACCTTTATAGTCAAAGTAAATTTTCATCATTTAATCCTTTTTATCCATGACCGCTGATAATCATCGGGACAAATGTTACGGGATACGCCGTGTAATTTGCGATGGTTATCGCCCCTCCTGACAAAGGCTTGGTAACGTGAATAAGTCCATCCCCCGCGGATCCTGCTGCAAAAGAAAGAAGCGCAGTATTTCTGTTATCCACAACACCTATTCCGGGCAGTGATGAGTCGGCAAAGATTAACCCGGCAGCGGCGGTACCATTTACGATAAATCTCAGCCAGAACAGAGACGCACCAACAACTTTTTCATAAGACAACGTTGCGCCCGCCGCTATGGTCAGGCCCGTTGCTTCTCCGTCGGCAGAACCGAGACCAAACCCGATGGTGTTTTTATTTACCAGGGTACTGTTTGTGCGTGTCTGGTTTGTCAGGCTGGTGATGTGGTTATTATCGGTATTGATTTTATTGTCGCGAACCTTCTGGTTTAACGAGGCTCTGATCCCATACTGGCGATACCCTCCGACGGTGTTATCCGTTACCACAGAGTCAGCTGTCGCAGCCGTATTGATGAAAGCTCCATTCGGAATAGCCAGACTTGCGCTGTCAACTGGCTGACCGGTAAAGTCACACGAAACCACTTTGCAGTTGGCCCCTCTCAGAATAATCGCATCGTCGGTTCCATCCCCGACGGCCGTTTTTTTAATGGCGCGCCATTTTACCAGGTATACTGCGACATCTTTTTCAGCATCGACTAATACCGGTCCGCAGTCATAGGTTGTTCCGCCGTGAATGGTGGCGTTCTTACCTTTGAAAATCAGTCCCGTACCATTCCCGAACAGGTTAGATATTTCCATGGGGGCTGCATTACTGGTGTGATAAAAATACCAGCCGTTACCAGCAGAGCTGGATATACAGCTTGGAGACTCAAAAATAACCCCCCTGCTATCCGATGCAGCCTGTTCTGTAGTGTCATCTTTCGCAAAATCCTTAATGAGAAATTGCGGGATATCATTTCGGTTAAACGTCAGACCCGGCGCCATAAACGTCATTCCCAGGCATCCGGCAAGAACATGCGTCCCCTCGTCACGCTCCACCTTCATGGAGTTAAAAATCATATGGCGGCATTTGTTCCATATACCTCCGGTATGGTTGGCCTCCAGATGCAGTCTGTCGAATTTACAGGCGTTGGTGGCATCATGCCCACCAGCATTATCAAACAGCACACAAGGTGCATAATTGTTTGGGTCAGCATTTCCGCAATACATAACGCTGACGTTCTCAAACGGGCTGTCGAAGAGCTCGCCACCATAGATTGCGATGCCGCGGATATGCCGGATAGCGATGTTGCGCAGGCGAACATAGGAGCCATTCAACAGGTTAATACCTCCTGCACCGACAGGCACATTACCTGTTTCTTTCCAGTAATCTCCGATGACTCCGCCAGAAATCTGAGAGTACATCAGACGTTGCCATGTCGGGTCTCCGGGTACAACTCCCTTAGTACCTACAGTGGTAAATGCAAACTTAGCATTACGGTGCGGGACAATGAGGGTGAATGGTTCCAGCTCATAATCCCATCCTGCAATAAAAGGCAGATCTTCTAACGCATAGGTACCATTTGGAAAATGAATTCGGCCATACTTTTTTTGTCCCTGAACATATGCGCTGTCGGTTCTTCCACCCCAGTGTGCTACGGCTTTCAGGATAGCTTCGGTGCACCCATCTTGCATGTTCTTAAAATCACCCAGTGCATCAACGTAAATATCAACCAAAGCATCAGCAACAGTCCCGGAATATTTAAGGGAAACAATGCCTGTTCCAGGCAGTTCGTTTGAACCCAGGTTT
>NZ_JAGRQY010000049.1:0-32840 GCF_018223905.1 Klebsiella sp. 28 | reverse complement strand
AGGAAGGGAAGGGGAAGGAGAGGGGAGAAAAAGAAAGAGGGAAAAAAGAGGAGGGGAGAGAAGAAAGAAGGGGAAGAAAGGGAGGGGGGAAGGAGGGAAAGAAGGAAAAGGAAGAAGGGAAGGAGAGGAGGAGGGAAAGGATTGGTGACAAGTCGTTAATCGCCCTTAAGCAGAATATTTCCCGTGCGGAAGAAGCCATCGAACTGGCGGGTTCATTACTTGCCAGGCGCCAGATTTGCAGCGCCGAATATGTCAACGAGATGCTGACGGTATATGAAGATTTTGGCGCCGCCATCGTGATAGATGACGGGATTGCCATGCCGCATGCCCGCCCGGAAAAAGGGGCATTACAGACCGGGTTCTCACTTGTCACCACCGCCACGCCAATCTCCTTCGGCCACGATGAGTTCGATCCGGTTTCCGTGGTCATCGCGATCGCCGGCGCCGATGCTGACAGTCATATCAAAATGATCCAACTGATAGCCTCGCTGATCGAGTCAGATATTGTGACCTTTCTTCAGCAGGAAAATGACGTTAATTCAGTCTTACATTTCATTCAAAAACAAATGGAGTAGTCATTATGTTAGTTATCAGAACGGTTTGTGGTAACGGTATTGGCAGCTCATTGATGGCTGCGAATAATGTGAAAAAGATCTGTGACGAATTAGGCATCAAAGCGGACGTCGCCTCGGTCGATTTTGCTAACGCCGTCGGGGAAAAAGCCGACCTTTACGTCACGATAAAAGAACTGGCAAATCAATTTCCGGCCCACTGTCATGTCGCCATCATTCGCAGCTACGTCCATAAAGCGAAGATCGCCGAGGATATTACCGACGCGCTGATGAAAATTGCTGCGACTCACTCTTAATCAGCATAGAGGGAACGACCATGCAGGCTATTCTTAGTTTCTTAACGGAAATATTCAGTCAACCCGCCTTTTTAATGGGGCTTATCGCCTTTGTTGGTTTAGTGGCGCTGCGCTCCCCTGGCAATAAACTGCTTACCGGCACATTGAAGCCGATTTTAGGCTATTTGATGTTGAGCGCTGGGGCAGGCGTTATCGTTGCCAATCTCAATCCGCTGGGCGGTATTATCGAGGCCGGATTTAATATCCGCGGCGTTATTCCGAACAATGAAGCCATTGTCTCCGTCGCCCAGAAGATGCTGGGCGTGGAAACCATGAGTATTTTACTGTTAGGCTTTATTTTCAACCTGATTATCGCCCGCTGTACCAAGTATAAATATATCTTTCTGACCGGCCATCATTCGTTCTTTCTCGCCTGCCTGTTCTCCGCCGTTCTGCAGGCGGCGGAGTTCCAGGGCTGGATGTTGATCCTGATCGGTGGATTCCTGTTGGGCTCATGGTCGGCCATCTCCCCGGCCATCGGTCAGCGTTACACCAGGCAGGTAACCGAAGACGGCGGGATCGCCATGGGCCATTTCGGCTCTCTCGGCTACTACCTCTCGGCATGGATCGCCAGCCGGACCGGCAATCCGGCAAATTCCTTCGCCGATACCGAAATTTCAGAAAAGTGGGGCTTTCTGCGCGATACCACGGTCACCACCGGTATCGTGATGTTTGTTATCTACTTTGTCTGCAGCGCTGTCGCCGGGTCGGCGTACCTGAGCACCATCACCGACCAAAACATGCTGATCTTCTCGGTGCTGACCGGTCTGCAGTTCGCCGTTGGCGTAGCCATTGTCTATAACGGCGTGCGGCTGATCCTCGGCGATCTGGTGCCGGCGTTCCAGGGCATCAGCCAGAAGCTGATCCCGGACTCCATCCCGGCCGTTGACTGCGCGGTGTTCTTCACCTTTAGCCCCACCGCGGTGGTAGTGGGATTCATCAGCTCCTTTGTGGGCGGGCTGGTCGGGATGCTCTTGCTCGGCGGGCTGGGCATGGCGCTGATTATTCCCGGCATGGTGCCGCACTTCTTCTGCGGCGGCACGTCCGGCGTCTTCGCCGACAAACTGGGCGGTAAGCGCGGATGTATCATCGCCTCCTTTATCGGCGGGATCTTCCTCGCCTTCCTGCCGGCGATGCTGCTGCCGGCGCTCGGCAACCTCGGGTTTGAAAACAGCACCTTCGCCGATTTCGACTTCGCGGTATGGGGCATCATTATCGGGAATGCGTTCACCCAGTTTGGTCAGATCACTATCTATCTAATTTGTCTGGCGCTGCTCGTCGCGCTGCTGGCGCCTTTCTGCTTCCGTCACGTCCAGGTGGTGGGCAACACGCTCAGCTATGAGGAGCTGACGGCGAAGCAGAAAAATGAATAAGCGAGGTCATTTTTCCCGGCGGGAGGGCCACGCTTTCCGCCGCTGACAAATAATCAGGAGTGGTTATGGCTATTTTGTCCATTGGATTTGCTTGTTTCGATCAGTTTTTCTTTCTCAATGAATGGCCCCAGGAGAATACCAAAAACTTTTGTCATGATTTTATTGAAAGCGGCGGCGGTCCGGCGGCCAATGCGGCCTGGCTGCTGGGATTATGGGGCGAGGAGGTTTATTACATTGGTCATCTGCAGCAGGACCTTTACGGTCAGCGCATTATCGATGAGTTTGCCGAGGCGGGGGTGGATACCAGCCAGGTGGTTTTCTCCGATGACATGATCACCCCGCTGGCCTCGGTGCTGGTCAATCGCTTAACGGGTTCGCGGACGATTATTACCCGCAAGATGCAAACGCCGCCTTCCCTGACCTACGAGCAAAAGCTCAAACTGGACGACCTCGCCGAGCGACTGATTGCCAGCGAGGAGCCGGTCACCATTTTAATTGACGGCCATGAGGCGGAAATCAGTGAATATTTAATTAAGAAACTGCCCAACGCCAGGGTCGTGATGGACGGCGGGTCACTGCGCGCCAGCAATATTAAACTGGCGGCCTGGACTGACTATTTTGTAGTGAGCGAACATTTCGCCCGCGATTATATGAGCTATCGCTCGCTGAGCACCGAAGCAGAAATTAAAGCGGCCCTGATTGAGTTGAATAAAATTTGCCGCGGTGAAGCATTTATTACCCTTGGCGAAAAAGGCTGCGCTTTTTTAAAAAGCGGTATGCTGCAGATCGTCCCGTCCTGGCTGTGCAATGCCGTTGATACCACCGGCGCCGGGGATGTATTTCACGGCGCCTTCACCTATGGCGTCCATTACTCATGGCATATCGATAACATTATTTTATTTGCCAGCCTGACCGCCGCCATTTCTATTGAGAAAAAAGGGGTTCGGGAATCGATGCCTGACCTGGCGGTCGTCCACCACTCGTTAAATAGCTACGAGAGAAACTTAACGCAATATTTTGAAGAATAACTGCATTTAATAAATATCAAGAGGTGAATATGTTAGTGTCGATGAAGGACATGCTTCAGCATGCCCTGCGGGACGGCTACGCCGTCGGTCAGTTCAACATTAATAATCTGGAATGGGTCGGCGCCGTATTAAGCACCGCCCAGCAGTGCCGCTCACCGGTTATTTTGGGGGTGTCCGGCGGCACGGTTAAGCATATGCTCGGGTTAAAATGTATTCATGACATTGTGGTTAACGCCATGGAGTATTTGCATATTGATGTTCCGGTGGCGCTGCATCTGGATCATGGCACCTCCCGGGAGGCCTGCGAAGCGGCGATCGCCGCCGGCTTCAGTTCCATTATGTTTGATGGCTCACATCTGCCGTTCAGGGAAAACCTGGCCATTACCCGCCACCTGGTGACGCTGGCCCACAGCAAAGGTATCTCTGTGGAGGCCGAACTGGGGACCATCGCCGGCAGTGAAGACGGCATTGTCAATTCCGAAGTCATCTACGCCGATCCCCAGGAGTGCTACACCCTGGTGACAGAAACCCAAGTGGATTGCCTCGCCGCCGCGCTGGGCTCCACCCATGGTCTGTATAAAGGTAAAGCCCGGCTGGGATTTACCGAGATGAAAGCCATTGCCGAGCAGGTGAAGGTTCCGCTGGTGCTGCATGGCGGCACCGGTATTGCCGATGAGGATATGCGCCGGGCGATTGCCTGCGGCACCGCCAAGATTAACGTTAATACCGAAAATATGTACGCCTGGTGCCAACAGGTGAAAGCAATTTTCGCCGCCGACACCGGGCACGATGTGAACGATCCGCGGAAAGTCATCGCCCAGGGACTGCAGCCGGTACGCGAGATGATTGCCCGCCGCATGGCGCTCTTTGGCTCAGAGCAGCGCTATTGACGCCGGGCCTGCGGCTGAAACCACCGCCCCGACGCTGCCGGGGCGGTGGTTTCAGGTATCAAAAAGCAAAGCAGGAACAGCCCAGCACGCCCCAGAAGGCCTGCTCGTCAGAGACCGGAATCGACGACTTACGCGCAATATCATGCTGATGGCCGTGGACGCCACAGCTACCGCAGCACTGGTGCATCTGCACCATGGCGCCGATTTTAGCCGTCGCCGGCGGAGCGGAACGGTAATGGCCCGGGACCTTCACCACCGGCGACCACTCCGGCAGCACCGGGATCGGCGGCGGCGCCAGCGGCGAGAAGTGACCGGCGGCATAGACCACTTTGCCGTCAACCACCGTCAGCACCGACTCAATGCCTTTGATCTCCTCTTCCGCGACGCTGAAGTAGTCTTTCGACAGCACCACCAGATCGGCAAGCTGACCGGCGGCCAGACGGCCTTTCTTGCCCTGCTCGCTGGAGAACCAGGCGCTGCCCGCCGTCCACAGCTCCAGCGCGACATCGCGCGGCAGGCGGTTGGCGTCGTCATACATCGCCATCCCGCCAACGGTGCGCCCGGAGACCAGCCAGTACAGCGCGGTCCATGGGTTATAGCTGGCGACGCGGGTCGCATCGGTGCCCAGCCCCACCGGCACGTCCAGCGCCAGCATCTTTGCTACCGGCGGGGTATGTTTCACCGCCTCTTTGCCGTAGCGATCGACAAAATATTCGCCCTGGAAGGCCATCCGATGCTGCACCGCAATACCGCCCCCCAGCGCCTTCACCCGCTCAATGTTACGCTCGGTAATGGTCTCGGCATGATCGAAGAACCAGTGCAGGCCATTAAACGGGATATCGCGGTTCACCTTCTCAAACACGTCCAGCATCCGGCTGATGGACTCATCGTAGGTGGCATGCAGGCGGAACGGCCAGCGATGCTCCACCAGATGGCGTACCACCCGCTCCAGCTCATCCTCCATGCCTTGCGGCAGATCCGGCCGCGGCTGCAGGAAATCTTCAAAATCCGCCGCCGAAAATACCAGCATCTCGCCGGCGCCGTTGGCGCGATAGAAGTCAGTCCCCTGCCCCGGCTTCAGCATGTCGGTCCAGCGTTCGAAATCCTCCAGCTCCTGCTTCGGCCGCTGAGTAAACAGGTTGTAGGCGATGCGCACGGTCATCTGATCTTTCGCGTGCAGCTGTTCGATAATTTCGTAATCTTCCGGATAGTTCTGGAAGCCGCCGCCGGCGTCGATGGCGCTGGTCAGCCCCAGTCGGTTCAGCTCGCGCATAAATTGACGGGTGGAGTTCACCTGCAGATCCAGCGGCAGCTTCGGCCCCTTGGCCAGCGTAGCGTAAAGGATCATGGCGTTCGGTTTGGCGATCAGCATCCCGGTCGGGTTGCCGTGGCTATCGCGGACGATCTCGCCGCCCGCCGGATCCGGCGTCTCTTTGCTATACCCCACGGCTTTCAGCGCCGCACGGTTCAACAGCGCGCGATCGTAGAGATGGAGCACAAACACCGGCGTATCAGGCGCCGCCTCGTTCAGCTCTTCCAGGGTCGGCATCCGCCGCTCGGCGAACTGAAATTCGCTCCAGCCGCCGACCACCCGCACCCACTGCGGGGACGGCGTGCGATCCGCCTGATCCTTCAGCATTCGCAGGGCATCCGCCAGCGAGGGAACGCCCTCCCAGCGGAGCTCAAGGTTGTAGTTCAACCCACCGCGGATCAGGTGCAGGTGAGAATCGTTGAGGCCCGGGATCACCGTATGCCCTTTGAGATCGACGATTTGCGTCCCCTCGGCGGCAAAGCTCATGATCCGATCGTGACTTCCGGTGGCAACAATTTTTCCGTCGGCGATGGCTACAGCTTCCGCCAGGGGATTCGCACGATCGAGGGTATGAATCTGACCGTGGGTCAGAATCAGTGTGGCAGTTTGCGACATAACGCACTCCTTGAGGAGGCTGACTCAGTTTTTCTTCAACCAGCCAGCAAACAGGCGGGTCACGATGGGCATCCAGAACCAGACCACCAGCGCAACCACGCAGGCATCATTGATGAGGTGCAGCAGCAGGCTCCCCTTAAGCGACGGCAGCAGCATGCCGGTCACCGCAGGCACCAGGTTGGTGCTGGGGAAAATCACCAGCAGGGTGATCAGAAACTGTTTCCAGCGCCGCGGCTGGCGTACGTTCACCGTCGGCGGGGTAAACCAGAAGGCCGGTTCAGTCCGCACCTCAGTCCGATCGCCTTCCGTCAGCAGTGGGGCAATCTCAGCCACCAGTTGCCGACGGGTTTCCGACTGCGTCCAGGCGTAGAGGTGCTCCAGGGTATCGAAGCGGATTATGACGCTCCACAGATTCTGCCCTGCGGCGGGCCGGATCACATTCGCCCCAAGATGGCCGGGAAATTCTGCCGCAATGGGCATAATTTTACCGAGCCACTCTTCGTAGCGCTGGCTGTGTTGCGGATCGAGCAGATGGCTGATAACCAGGGTCACCGATTTTTGCTGCGCCATGACGAGTTCCTTGCTTCAGGGAAATGGCCGGTTTTCTCCTGCCACTCTCCATAAATGATCTGACACAACATCCTTCATGCTGCGTTGAAGCGGCAGGCGGGCACGTCCCCGTGAACTTGAATAAATTCAGTAGCTGGGGACGGACAAACGCAGCCAACAACGCAGCAGCCTGAAGGATGGAGTGATTTACGCTTTACGCTCCGGCGCGCCATGCACCATGGTATAAGCGTAATCCACGCCCATCCCGTAGGCGCCGCTGTGTTCGCGCACCAGGTCCATTACCGCATCGTAGGTCGCTTTGCGCGACCAGTCGCGCTGGTACTCCAGCAGCACCTGCTGCCAGGTCACCGGCACCGCCCCCGCCTGCACCATCCGGTCAATAGACCGCTCATGGGCGTCGACAGAGGTGCCGCCGGAGGTATCCGTCACTACATAGACCTCGTAGCCCGCCTCCAGCGCCATCAACGCCGGGAAGGTCAGGCAGACTTCGGTCCACAGAGCGGAGATCACCAGCTTTTTACGGCCGGTCGCTTTCACCGCTGCCACAAACGCATCGTCTTCCCAGGAGTTCATGGAGGTACGTTCAATCGGCTTGACGTCAGGATGCACGGCCAATAATTCCGGCCAGATATAGCCGCTAAAGCTTTTGGTCTCTACGGAGGTATAAATCACCGGTACATTAAAAATTTTGCCCGCTTTCGCCAGCGCCACGGTGTTATTTTTCAGGGTCTGGCGATCGATATTCGCCACGCCAAAGGACATTTGCGGCTGATGGTCAATAAAGATAAGCGCGGAATTAGTGGGATCGAGCAGTTCACGAATAGACATTAAATACCTTCTCAATCAATTAGTTAAAAAGATGACATGATGGTTAATGCGTCGTGTGGATCCTGACTGATAAAGCATGGTGAGTATAGCCAGTTATTTCTAACAAGTTATTAAGGATTTTTTATGGTTTATATTTTTTGCCGCGACCAGGATTTATTCACGCCTGTTTTAATCAAATTTTTACGCCAAACTGTTCTGATTTATTCACTGGCTTTGATTATTGCGCTTAGGTACAACAGAGAAAACAAATTAATGGATAGCTTCATATGCGCGTAAACTTTGATGTTTTGATGATCCTTGATGCCCTTGACCGCCACGGATCCTTCGCCACCGCCGCCGAGTCGCTGTATAAAACCCCCGCTGCTCTGAGCTATATGATCCAGAAACTGGAGAGCGATCTGAACATCGTGCTGTTGGATCGTTCCGGCCATCGGGCAAAATTTACCGATACCGGCCGGCTGATGCTGGAGAAGGGGCGACAGCTTTTAAGTGCCGCCAGAGATCTGGAAAAGCAGGCCCAGCAGCTGAGCGCGGGCTGGGAGCGAGAGCTAGCCATCGCCCTTGACGCCTCATTTCCCTTTTCGGCCCTGCTGCCGCTGATCGCCGAGTTTTACGCGCAAAACCCACAGACGCGACTGAACTTCAGCCATCACACCCTCGCCGGTTCGTGGGAAGAGCTGACCCATCATGGGGCGGATATTATCCTCGGCGCCATCAATGAGCCGCCCACCTCCGCGGAGTGGTCATGGCAAACCCTCGGCGCGTTGGATAACATCTTCGTCGTCGCCCCCCATCACCCGCTGGCTCAGGCGAAGGAGCCACTGGCCAATAAACAGCTCAGCCAGCATCGGGCCATCGTGATCCGCGACAGCGCCCGCTATTGCCATCCGCTCAACAGCAATCTCCTCGACGAGCAGCCGCAAATCGGCGTCGATGATTTCGCCAGTAAAGTCGAACTATTGTGCGCCGGGCTGGGCTGCGGCTTTCTGCCGCGCCATATCGCTCGCCCGTGGCTGGTAAAAGGCAGTCTGGTGGAGAAAAGCGTCGCCTGCTGGCGGGAAAAGGATATTACCTATATGGCCTGGCGCAGCGGGAATGATGGGCTGGCTCAGCGCTGGTGGCGGGAGGCGCTCCTCCGCGGCGACCTGCTGAGCCAGCTCTACCATTAACGGCCGGACCAGACGTTGGCGGAGATGGCCGGGAGGGTCAGCACCCCGTCCTGGAAGGCGCCGGCGCCCTCCTGCAGCGTCCACCCGGCCACGTTCAGCAGCGGGGAATCTTCAATAACCACCTCGCAGGCTTCCCCGCGGTTAATCGCCACCAGCACCCGCTGCTGTTTGTAGACGCGGACAAACACCACCACGTTATCCTCGGCGTAAATCACCTGACAGCCGCCATAGCGCAGCGCCTGGTGGGCCTTACGCAGTTTCGCCATCCGCTGATACAGCGCCAGCAGCTGGGTATCCTGCAGCGCCGGATCCCACGGGAACGGTTTGCGGCAGAACGGATCGTTATTGCCATCCACGCCCACCTCGTCGCCATAGTAGATGCACGGTACCCCCGGCCAGCTGAACAGCCACACCACCGCCAGCGGCAGGCGCGCTACGTCTTTGCCAAGAAGAGATTTAAAACGCGCCGTATCATGGCTGTCGAGCTGGTTGAACATCCGCAGCTGCTGCTGATGCGACAGCCCGGCGCGATAATTATCCATCCACGCCATACAGGTCTGGGCGTCTATTTTCTGCGGATCGTAAGAAATATCGGTATTGGCGAGGAATCCCCAGATCGGGAAGGTGAAGCCGCGATAGTTCATCGCCGCGTCTTCGGCATCCGCCTGCAGCCACTGGCGCGCGTCGCCAAAATGTTCGCCAAAGACAAAAGCTTCCGGCTGCGCTTGCTTCGCTGCCTGGGTAATGCCGGCGATATGCTGCAGGTTATTCCGCGCCCCGCCGCCTTCGCCCAGCATATGCACCACGTCCAGACGCCAGCCGTCCATGCTCCATGGCGCCTTCAGCCAGTGGCGTACGATACTGTCTTCACCGGCATAGATCTCGTTGACCAGGCTGGTCGACCGATAGTCGAGCTTCGGCAGACTGGCATAACCCAGCCAGTTGTGCGCCTGCCCCTCCTCTGAGAAGGTAAACCAGTCGCGCCACGGGGAGTCCAGATCGTGGCCGGCGCCGCCGCTGCCCTGCTGGTGACGGTCGAACCAGGGATGGGAATCGCCGGTATGGTTGAACACGCCGTCGAGGATCATGCGCATTCCCGCCCGCTGGGTGTTGTGGCGCAGCCGGAGCAGCGCCGCGTCGCCGCCAAACTGCGGATCGACGCGCCGATAATCCTCGGTATCGTATTTATGCACGCTGGGGGCGGCGAAAACCGGGTTCAGATACAGAGCGGTTACGCCGAGCTGCTTCAGGTAGGGAATTTTTTCGCTGATGCCGTCGAGATCCCCGCCGTAGAACGTCGACCCGCCCGCCTCGCCGGTAAGCGGGTCGTCCCACGCCTTGCGCACAATCTCCCGTCCCGCCGCGTGATGGTAATAGACCGCATCCTGGTCGGCGTCACGCGCGGCGCTGCGGGCAAAGCGATCGGGGAAAATTTGATAGAACACCTGATCGGCCACCCACTGCGGGCCGGCGTCCGGCAGGTCAATGGCGAACTGCTCCAGTCTGGCCGGCGGGAATCGGGTGAAGCCTTGTGGCGTAAACCAGCGCTGATGGTCGGCCCACAGCAGCTTAAAGCTGTAGCGGCGGCGCGGCTGGCCGCTGGCGAGAGAGATTTCGCCGCGCCATGCCACCACGCCTGGCTGTGGCGCCTGGCGGAGCCGCTGCATCGGCAGCGACAGCTCTTCGTTATCCTCTTCCGCGCGCAGCGTGATCCGCTGCGGCAGCGACTCACCGCTTAACCACAGAGTAATAAACAGTCGGTCCTGTTGCACCTTGATAAAGGGTGCAACCGGAAGGTGCCATGCCTTCAACATCGTGAATCCTCATTGTGCAGAATGGGCACACCTTGCCATAGCCGCCGGGCGCAGAACTCATCATCTCAGAACTTTTTGGGGGAGGATAACGGGGGAGGACGCGGGACCGCAACCCGCCCCGGCCGCGCGATGCTGACCGGGGCGATGTCGATTACTGAGCCTGCGCCAGGCGGCGCTCACGGCGGGTCTTAAAGACCCAGCCGAGCAGCAACAGCGCAATCCACGCCATACCGACGTACAGCGAGATGCGGGTGTCCGGATGATAGCCGATAAGGGCGATAATAAAGGCCAGGAACAGCAGGCCGATCACCGTGGTCACCACCCCGCCAGGGACTTTGAATTTCAGCGCCTTAACCTCTTCGGGCGACAGACGGCGGCGGAAGGCTATCTGTGACAGCAGGATCATAATCCACACCCACACCGTGGCGAAGGTGGCCAGGGAGGCGATCACCAGGAAAACGTTCTCCGGCATGATGTAATTTAGGTATACCGCAAACAGCAGCGCAATGGTCATCACCATCACCGTCACCCACGGAATACCGCGACGCGACGTTTTAGCGAACACCTTCGGCGCGCTGCCCTGCTCAGCCATGCCGTGCAGCATACGGCCCACGCCGAACACGTCGGAGTTAATCGCCGACAGCGAAGCCGTCAGGACCACGAAGTTAAGAATACTGGCCGCGAAGGTAATGCCCAGATGCTGGAAGGTCAGGACGAAGGGGCTGCCGTCGGTTCCCACCTGATTCCACGGGTAGATGGACATAATGACGAACAGCGTGCCGACGTAGAACACCAGAATGCGCATCGGCACCGAGTTGATGGCGCGCGGAATGGATTTCTCCGGGTCCTTCGCCTCACCGGCGGTAATGCCGATGATTTCGATGCCGCCGTAAGCGAACATCACCATCTGCAGCGACATCACCATTCCCAGCCAGCCGTTGCTGAAGAAGCCGCCGTTGCTCCACAGATTATGAATCCCCGTCGGCTGGCCGCCGTTGCCGATCCCCCAGATAATGATGCCGAACCCGGCGAGGATCATGATGATAATGGTGGCCACTTTGAAGAACGAGAACCAGAACTCCAGCTCGCCAAACACCTTGACGCTCATCAGGTTGACGGCGCAGATGATCAGCACCACGCTGAGCACCCAGATCCAGTGCGGCACCGTCGGGAACCAGACGCCCATGTAGATGCCGAAGGCGGTAACGTCGGCGATGGCGACGATCAGGATTTCAAAGCAGTAGGTCCAGCCGGTGATATAGCCCGCCAGTCCGCCGAGGTTTTCCTGGGCATAGCGGGAGAATGAGCTGGCGGCAGGGTTATGCACCGACATCTCACCGAGCGCCCGCATAATGATATATGCCGCGACGCCGCCGATAATGTAGGCCAACAGTACGCTGGGTCCGGCCATTTTAATGGCGTCGGCCGAGCCGTAAAAAAGCCCGGTGCCGATGGCGGAACCCAGGGCCATAAAGCGAATGTGCCGGGTGCTTAGCCCGCGCTTAAGCTTGTTACTACTTTCCATCGTGGTTTTTCAATGCCGTTTAACACAAAAAATAAAAAACCACGGAACCCGAAGTCCCGTGGTTAAACGCTTGTCCTCACCGCCGGTTAATGCGCGCTGGAAGTCACCTGACGTCCGGCTGCGCGATCCCAGATCACCGCGAGAATGGTCATCACGGCGGTGGGCATCAGCCAGGCCAGGCCCTGCTCCGCCAGCGGCAGACGCGCGGTCCAGTCCGGCAGAATCGCGGCAAATGCCGATGACTTAATCCCGTCAATGATACCAAACATCAGGCTGATAAACATGGCCGGCGCGATAACGCGGGACGAATTATGCCACCAACTGCGGGTAAAGCTTAATACAACCAGTGCGATACACGGCGGATAGATAGCGGTCAGCACCGGAATCGATACCTGGATCAGATGGCTAAGGCCCAAATTGGAGACCGCCATGGAGAACAGGCCGAGAACAAAGACCAGCGTGCGATAGGAGAACGGCAGATACTGGGCAAAGAACTCAGCGCAGGCGCAGGTCAGGCCCACCGCCGTCACCAGGCAAGCGATGAAGATCAGCGCCGCCAGCAGGAAACTGCCCGCCCCGCCGAAGGTGTGCTGCACGTAGGCATGGAGGATCG
This sequence comes from Klebsiella sp. 28, assembly GCF_018223905.1. Classification (NCBI taxonomy): domain Bacteria; kingdom Pseudomonadati; phylum Pseudomonadota; class Gammaproteobacteria; order Enterobacterales; family Enterobacteriaceae; genus Klebsiella; species Klebsiella sp. 28. Next base: position 20,196 of record NZ_JAGRQY010000049.1, on the reverse strand, counting down.
CCGCGCCGTTGGCGGACTGATCCACGAGAGTAGCGCTGTCAGAGCCCAGACGGAACAGCGCCAGATACAGCAGGGTCAGGCCGACGCCCGCCATCAGGCCAGCCCAGACGGTATAGCGGGTCAACAGACGCGCTTCGCTGACGCCGCGTGAGCGAGCGGCATTAACAATCACGATGCCGAACACCATCGCGCCGAGGGTATCCATGGTCAGGTAGCCGTTGACGAAGCCATTGGAGAATGGCGCCGTACGATACGCTTCCAGCGCGTCGCTGATCGGGCCCGCTGGCCAGATGATGGCGGCGACCGCCAGCACAATCAGGGCGATAATTTTCAGCGGCGCAAGGAAATTGCCCACGGTGTCCAGCAGTTTGCCCGGATAGAGGGAGACCAGAATCACCAGCGCGAAGTAAATAACGCTGTAGATCAGCAGCGGCAGCGGGCCGTCGCCGGTCAGCGGCGCAATACCGACCTCAAAGGAGACGGTCGCGGTACGCGGCGTCGCGAACAGCGGTCCTACCGCGAGATAGCACACCACCGCCAGCAGGATACCGGCCACTTTACCAATCGGGGTGCTCAGGCTTTCAACGCCGCCGCCGACTTTCGCCAGCGCCACCACCGTCAGCACCGGCAGACCCACCGCAGTGATCAGGAAGCCGATCGCCGCCGTCCAGACGTGCTCGCCCGCCTGTAAGCCAACCATCGGAGGGAAAATAATGTTGCCTGCGCCAACGAACAACGCGAAGGTCATAAAGCCCAACGCTATGATGTCGCGAGATTTTAACTGATGGGTCATAAATTCATTACTGCCTGTGGATGTGGTGTTGTAAAAAAATGGAAAAATACCGCGCTCCCCTCTCAGGGACGATACAGCGGCCATTGCCGGTAAACTCAGCGAGATATGCTCCCGAAGCGGCGTGGGAAAGAATTGTTTTTGGTATTACCACGCAAAAGCAGTCTGTCATCGACTGCGCAGGCGCAATTTAAACGCTTATAACGTTTTAAAGCAAGGCACGATCGCAAAAGCAGATGATTATGCTGGTTATGCCTTTCACACCAGAATCATTTACCATATTGATAGAAAACCCGTGGCTTATCATGCGAACAAAAAAGCAGCGCACGCTCATTAAATAGGCGAGAAAAAACGACTGCCAATGAAAATGACCAGCTGAAGCTGGTCATTGGCAAGATAAACTGACAGCGCGTCGATCAGGCGTCATTTTTGGCAATTAATCGTTCCGGGAGCAGGAAGCTAAAGCGGGTTCCCTTGCCCACCGTGCTGTCGATTTCCAGCCGGCTGTCATGATGGTTAACCGCGTGTTTGACGATCGCCAGTCCCAGGCCACTGCCCCCCGTTTGCCGGGAACGGGCTTTATCCACCCGATAAAAACGCTCGGTCAGACGGGGAATATGCTCCGGCGCAATGCCTGGCCCGTTATCCTCGACGCTGAACAGCGCTCCCTGCGGGGTTCGCTGCCAGCTGACGCGAATTTCGGTCCCCGGCGGGGTGTGGTTCACCGCGTTATAGACCAGGTTGGAGATGGCGCTGCGCAGCTGCTCCTCATTACCCAGCACCTTGAGCTGCTCATCGACGGTGAAGATCAGCGTCTGTTTCTCCTGGCTGAGAGTTTGCGCCTCGCGCTCCACCACCCGCAGCATCATCGGCACGTCGATGCGATCATTCATCGCCAGCGCCGGCGCGGCTTCAATACGCGACAGCGTCAGCAGCTGCTTTACCAGGCCTTCCATACGTTGAGTTTGCTCCCGCATGGTGTGCAGGGCTTTTTCTCGGGTCGCCCCCTCCAGCACCTGCTCCTGCATCATCTCCAGATAGCCCTGCAGCACCGTCAGTGGGGTGCGCAACTCATGGCTGACGTTGGCGAAAAAGTTCCGCCGCGCCCCTTCCAGCTGATGCATCTGCGTCACGTCGCGCGCCACCATCAGCCACTGCTTGTCGCTGTAGGGCATCACGCGAATTTCCAGATGACGGGCGTTATTCAGCACCAGATTGAGCGGCTTTGAAAAATCGCGCTGTTTCAGATAGTTGGCGAACTCAGGATAGCGCAGAAGGTTAAGAATGTTTTGGCCACTGTCGTCCGGCCAGCGCAGGTTTAGAATCTGCTGCGCCAGGCCATTACACCAGAAAATAGCCCCCTCTTCCGTGGTCAGGACGACCGCATCCGGCAGCGATTCCGCCCCGCTGCGAAAGCGTTTAATCAGGCTTCCCAGCTCGCGCCGACGCTTTTTATTACGCATCTGCATCTGGTGCAGACCATACAGCAGCGGCTCCCAACTGCCGCGGCCAGGCGGAGGAGTCATGCTCCGGTCCACCCACAGCCACCACGACAGGCGCATCAAATTCCAGAAATGCCAGATCAGCAAACCGGTCACTGCCGCCAGTAAAAACCACGGCAGATGACCCACAAACGCCCCCAGAATCAGGGCCGGAATACACGCTAAAAAGAGCTCCAGCGCCAGCCTTTTCCATGACAGCCGTTCCAGCACGGGTCACACTCCTGTCAAAATTCAGAAACGGGCGGAGAAACGATACCCCGTGCCGCGAACCGTTTGCACCATACGATCATGGCCACTGTGTTCCAGCGCTTTGCGCAGGCGGCGAATATGGACGTCCACCGTGCGGTCTTCCACATAAACGTTGGTCCCCCAGACGTGGTTCAGCAGCTGTTCGCGGCTGTACACCCGCTCCGGATGGGTCATAAAGAAGTGCAATAATTTAAATTCCGTCGGTCCCATATCCAGCGGACTGTCGCCGGTCATTACCCGGTGCGATGAAGGGTCGAGGCTCAGCCCCTGCATTTCGATCACCTCTTCCACCGCCATCGGTGAAATACGGCGCATCACCGCTTTGATTCGCGCCACCAGCTCTTTCGGAGAGAAAGGCTTGGTGATGTAGTCATCCGCGCCGGTCTCCAGGCCGCGAACGCGATCCTCTTCTTCTCCACGCGCGGTCAGCATCACTACCGGAATATCCCGCGTCATCGCCTCGCGCTTGAGCAGTTTAATAAACTGCAGCCCCGAACCGCCCGGCAGCATCCAGTCCAGGAGAATCAAATCAGGCCAGGGTTCATTGAGTTGATTCACCGCGCTGTCATAATCTTCCGCTTCGACAGGCTGAAAGCCATTTTGCTCCAGAACAAAGCAGACCATTTCGCGGATTGGAGCTTCATCTTCAACGACCAGAATTCTTCTCGCCATTATTTACCCTGTGTTTTTTAGCCATCAGTATAGAAGTGCGGCGTCATTATGCGTCACTTTTGTGACAGATTTATGAAAAAAATGACCGTCTGATGATCGGGTATTTTGAAGCACGACGCGGACTTACCCCTTACTAACAAGTGGTATACTGCCGCCCATGCTTTTTTCGCTAGGGAAGATTTATGCGCCTCCTTCACACCTCCGACTGGCACCTGGGCCAGAATTTTTACAGCAAAAGCCGCGCGGCCGAACACGACGCTTTTCTTACCTGGCTACTGGACCGCGCGCAGGAGCATGAAGTCGACGCCATTATCGTGGCTGGCGATATTTTTGATACCGGCTCGCCGCCGAGCTACGCCCGCGAACTGTATAACCGTTTCGTCGTCCAGTTGCAGCAGACCGGCTGTCGCCTGGTGGTGCTGGCGGGCAACCACGACTCGGTGGCGATGCTCAATGAATCCCGCGATATCCTCGCCTTTTTACACACCACCGTGGTGGCGAACGCCGGCTACGCGCCGATTGAGCTGCCGCTGCGCGACGGCACGCCGGGCGCCATCTTCTGTCCGGTGCCGTTTTTACGCCCGCGCGAGCTGGTGACCAGCCAGGCCGGTCACTCCGGTCGGGAAAAACAGCAGCAGCTGCTGCACGCCATCAGCGACTATTATCAGGAGCAGTATCAGCAGGCCTGCGCGCTGCGCGGCGATCGGCCGCTGCCCATCATTGCCAGCGGCCATCTGACCACCGTCGGCGCCAGCAAAAGCGATGCCGTCCGCGACATTTACATCGGCACACTGGATGCCTTTCCGGCGCAACACTTCCCCCCTGCCGACTACATTGCGCTGGGCCATATTCACCGGGCGCAGATGGTCGGCGGCTGCGAGCATATCCGCTACAGCGGCTCGCCGCTGCCGCTGAGCTTCGATGAAACCGGCAAAGCGAAATCGGTGCATCTGGTGAGCTTTAGCGAGGGGCGACTTAGCGCCGTGGAAACCCTGGAGGTGCCCGTGACCCAGCCTCTGGCGGTAATCAAAGGCGATCTGGCCGCCATCACCGCCCAGCTGGAGCAGTGGCGCGGCGTCGAGCAGGACCCGCCGGTGTGGCTGGATATCGAAATCACCACCGAGGACTATCTGCACGATATTCAGCGGCATATTCAGGCGCTGACGGAGGATCTGCCGGTGGAAGTGCTGCTGGTGCGCCGCAGCCGCGAGCAGCGCGAGAAAATACTGCTCAACGCCCAGCGGGAGACGCTCAGTGAACTGAAGCTGGAGGAGGTATTCGAGCGCCGGCTGGCGCTGACCGAAATTGACGAGATGAAGCGCGCCCGGCTGCATGAGCTGTTCGCCCATACGGTGCATACGCTCACCGCGGAGGACGAAAACGCATGAAAATCCTCAGTCTGCGCCTGAAAAACCTCAACTCCCTGAAAGGGGAATGGAAGATAGACTTTACCGCCGAGCCGTTCGCCAGCAATGGCCTGTTCGCCATTACCGGCGCCACCGGGGCCGGGAAAACCACGCTGCTCGATGCCATTTGCCTGGCGCTCTATCATGAGACGCCGCGCCTGAATAAAGTCTCCCAGTCGCAAAACGACCTGATGACCCGCGATACCGCCGAGTGTCTGGCGGAAGTCGAGTTTGAAGTAAAAGGCATCGCCTACCGCGCTTTCTGGAGCCAGAACCGGGCCCGTAACCAGCCGGATGGCAATCTGCAGGCGCCCCGCGTCGAGCTGGCGCGCTGCGCTGACGGCAAAATCCTCGCCGATAAAGTCTCGGACAAGCTGGAGCAAACCGCGACGCTTACCGGCCTCGACTATGGCCGCTTCACCCGCTCGATGCTGCTTTCCCAGGGGCAATTTGCCGCCTTCCTGAACGCGAAGCCGAGCGATCGCGCGGAGCTGCTGGAGGAGCTGACCGGCACGGAAATCTACGGCCAGATTTCTGCCATGGTCTACGAACAGCACAAAGCCGCTCGCCATGCGCTGGAGAAGTTCGAAGCCCAGGCGGCGGGCATCGTCCTGTTGACGGAGGCCCAGCAGCAGGCGCTGCAGGAAAGTTTGCAGGTACTTACTGACGAAGAAAAAGCCCTGCTGGCCCAGCAGCAGAGCCAGCAGCAGCAGCTCCAGTGGCTGACCCGCCGCGACGAGCTGGCGCAGCAGCAGCAGCAGGCCGCCACCCGGCAGCAGCAGGCCCGCCAGGCGCTGGCGGACGCCGCCCCGGCGCTGGCGAAGCTTGAGCTGGCCCAGCCCGCCGCCCAACTGCGTCCCCTGTGGGAGCGCCAGCAGGAGCAGACGGCAGGCCTGGCGCAAACCCGGCAGCGGATCAGTGAAGTAAATGCTCGCTTACTTGCCAGCACGGCGCTGCGCGCGCGCATCCGCCAGGGCGCCTTGCGCGCTCAGCAGCAGCGTCAGGCTGAACTGGCCGATCTGGCGCAGTGGCTGGCCGCCCATGAGCGTTTCCGCTTATGGGGTCAGGAGATCGCCGGCTGGCGGGCGCAATTCTCGCAACTGACGCGGGATAAACAACAGCTAACGGCTCAGAGCACCCGCCTGGCCGCGCTACGCCAGAAGCTGGCCACGCTGCCAGCCAGCCCTCTCACCCTGAGCGCGGATGACGTTGCCGCAGCGATAGAACAGCAAACCCAATCGCGGCCGCTGCGCCAGCGCCTGATCTCCCTGCATGAGCAGCATCAGCTGCTGCGCAAGCGTCTGCGCCAGAACGCCGAGAGCGTCCAGCAGGCGCAGGCGGAGCAGGTAAAACTTAACGCCACCCTGACGCTGCGCCGGGAACAATATAAAGACAAAAACCAGCACTATCTCGACCTGAAGGCGCTCTGCCAGCGGGAAGAAACGATTAAAGACCTGGAAAGCTACCGCGACCGGCTCGAGGCGGGTAAGCCCTGTCCGCTGTGCGGCGCCTGTGAACACCCGGCGATTGAACAATACGCCTCGTTGACGCTCACGGATAATCAGCGCCGCCGCGATGCGCTGGAAAAGGAGGTCGCCGCGCTGAAAGAAGAAGGCCTGCTGATCCTCGGGCAGGTCAAGGCCCTGACGCAACAGCTTCAGCGTGACACCGAAGCGGCCGGGCGGCTCGCAGAGGAAGAGCAAGCGCTTACTAAAGCGTGGCAGGAGACCTGCGCCTCTCTGCACATCACGCGGGATATTGCGCAAGAGATAAACGACTGGATGCAGGAGCAGGAGCGCTACGAGCAGCAGCTCTATCAGCTCAGCCAGCGCCTGATGTTGCAGAGTCAGCTTAACGATCAGCAGGCGCTGGAGCGCCAGGCCGAGCAGCAGCTGGCGGCCACGCGCCAGGGACTGGAGAGCGCCCTGCAGGCCCTGGCCCTGAGCCTGCCGGCAGAAGGGACAGAAGCCGCCTGGCTGCACGCTCGCGAAAGCGAATTTGCCCAGTGGCAGGCGCAACAGACCCAACATGATGCCATTCAGCAGCAAATCGCTGCTCTGCGGCCACTGCTGGAGACGCTGCCGACCAGCGACGAGACAGAGGTTGAAGCTGAGTCGGCCATCCCGGACAACTGGCGCGAAATCCACGAGGAATGCCTGTCGCTGCACAGCCAGCTTGTCGCCCAGCAGCAGCAGGAAACCCAGGAAAAGGCGCGTCTGGACCAGTCGCAGGCGCAATTCACCTCCGCCCTGGCCGCCAGCCGCTTTAGCGATCGGGAGGCGTTCCTCGCCGCGCTGCTGGATGACGAGACCGCCCAGCGGCTGACGCAGTTAAAACAGACGCTGGAGCAGCAGCTTCAGCAGGCGGCCGCGCTCTGCGAGCAGGCGACCCGGCAACATGAGGCGCACCTGGCGCTGCGTCCGCAAGGGGTGGACGCTGACGTCCCCACCCTGCAAACCCAGCTGCACGCCCTGGCCCAGCGGCTGCGGGATAACACTACCCGCCAGGGTGAGATCCGCCAGCAGCTCAGGCAGGACGCAGAGAGCCGTCAACAGCAGCAGGCGCTGGGGCAGCAGATTGCAGAGGCGGCGCAGCTGGCGGACGACTGGGGCTATCTCAATTCGCTGATCGGCTCCAGCACCGGCGACCGGTTCCGCAAATTCGCCCAGGGGCTGACGCTGGATAATCTGGTCTGGCTGGCAAACCAGCAGCTCAACCGCCTGCATGGCCGCTATCTGCTACAGCGCAAGGCCAGCGAGGCGCTGGAGCTGGAGGTTGTCGATACCTGGCAGGCCGACGCCGTGCGCGACACCCGCACCCTCTCCGGCGGCGAAAGTTTCCTCGTCAGCCTGGCGCTGGCCCTGGCGCTGTCAGACCTGGTGAGCCATAAGACGCGGATTGACTCCCTGTTTCTTGATGAAGGCTTCGGCACCCTCGACAGCGAAACGCTGGACACGGCGCTGGACGCCCTGGATGCCCTTAACGCCAGCGGTAAGATTATCGGGGTGATCAGCCACGTGGAGGCGATGAAAGACCGCATTCCGGTGCAGATCAAAGTGAAGAAGATTAACGGCCTGGGCTATAGCCGGCTGGACAAAGCGTTTGCGGTGGAGTGAGGTCTGAATTATGGCGATGTCCCCGCACCCTAACCCTCTCCCGAGGGAGAGGGTTAGGGTGCGGGGAAGCGGTTCAGGTCCCCTGGAGCGGCCACAGCCAGGCCGCGCCGCGTACCCCGCTGGAGTCGCCGTGCATCGCTTTGCGGATCGGCGTTTCACACTCGCCGCCGAAGACCCACTGCTCCACCAGGTCCGGCACCGTCTGATACAGTCGTTCGACGTTGCTCATCCCGCCGCCCAGCACGATAACGTCCGGGTCGAGGATATTCACCACGTGGGCCAGCGATTTCGCCAGCCGCTGTTCATAGCGGCTAAGCGCCAGTTCAGCCTTTTCGTCACCTTCTCCCACCAGGCGCATAATCTCGCTGCCGGTTAACCCTTTGCCGCTCAGCCGCTGATAGTCGGTGGCGAAACCGGTGCCGGAGATAAAGGTTTCGATACACCCCTGTTTGCCGCAGTAGCAAGGGACTTCCGCACGGTAGCGCAGCTCATCGTCGTTCATCCACGGCAATGGGTTATGTCCCCATTCGCCAGCGTTACCATTGCCGCCGATATGCGCCCGCCCGTTGAGCGCCACCCCGGCGCCGCAGCCGGTGCCGATAATCACCGCGAATACCGTTTGCGCCCCCGCCGCCGCGCCGTCCACCGCTTCCGACACCGCCAGACAGTTGGCATCGTTAGCCAGCCGGACTTCCCGCTCAAGGCGCAGGCTGAGGTCCTTATCAAAGGGCTGGCCGTTGAGCCAGGTCGAGTTGGCGTTTTTCACCACCCCGGTATAAGGCGAAATTGAGCCAGGAATGCCCATCCCCACGGTACCCTGCTGTCCGGTCGCCTGCTCGGCCATCGCCACCAGAGTGGCGATGGTCTCGATGGTTTGCCGGTAGTCCTCCCGCGGCGTGGGTAACCGGTGGCGAAACAGCTGCTCTCCCTGATCGCTCAGGGCTATCACTTCGGTTTTTGTTCCACCTAAATCAATACCAATACGCACGCTCAGCTCCTCACCCCGATTAACAATGCAAGCATAGCGACAATTCGCTATCATGCCCGCCTGATTTAACGACAAAGCCGTGGAAATTATCATGCTGTGGTTCAAAAATTTAATGGTTTACCGTCTCAGCCGCGATATCGAATTGCGCGCCGAGGAGATGGAAAAACAGCTGGCCGAGCTGACATTTACCCCTTGTGGCAGCCAGGATATGGCGAAAACCGGTTGGGTGTCGCCGATGGGATCGCACAGCGACGCGCTGACGCATACGGCAAACGGCCAGATCATTATCTGCGCGCGTAAAGAAGAGAAGATCCTGCCGTCGCCGGTGATTAAGCAGGCGCTGGAGGCAAAGATCCAGAAGCTGGAAGCCGATCAGGGCCGCAAGCTGAAGAAGACCGAGAAAGATTCCCTGAAAGATGAAGTGCTGCACTCGCTACTGCCGCGCGCCTTCAGCCGCTTCAGCCAGACAATGATGTGGATCGACACCGTCAACGGCCTGATCATGGTCGACTGCGCCAGCGCGAAGAAAGCGGAAGATACTCTGGCCCTGCTGCGTAAAACCCTCGGCTCGCTGCCGGTGGTGCCGCTGACCCTGGAGAATCCGATTGAGCTAACGCTGACCGAGTGGGTCCGCTCCGGCACCGTGGCGCAGGGCTTCCAGCTGCTGGACGAAGCCGAGCTGAAAGCGATGCTGGAAGATGGCGGCGTGATCCGCGCCAAGAAGCAGGATCTGGTTAGCGACGAAATCGCTGTACACATTGAGGCCGGGAAGGTTGTCACCAAGCTGGCGCTGGACTGGCAGCAGCGTATTCAGTTTGTGATCTGCGACGACGCGTCAATTAAGCGCCTCAAGTTCTGCGATGAACTGCGCGACCAAAACGAAGATATCGATCGGGAAGATTTCGCCCAGCGCTTTGACGCCGACTTTATCTTAATGACCGGCGAGCTGGCTGCCCTGATCCAAAGCCTGGTGGAAGGGCTCGGCGGCGAAGCGCAGCGCTAAGCGCCGCTTTCCTTCCTGCCGGGCAGGAAGGAAAAAACAACCCGGCGGCAGGCGCCGGGCGTCACGCTGGCTTACAGATAGCGGCACAGATAAGAGGTTGGCTCAGCCACCTGTAGATGAAATTCACTGTTGCCTGGCACATTGAAAACTTCGCCGGCAGCGTAAACTTTCCACTCAGTCTCACCCGGCAGCAGGACATTCAGCGCCCCGCTGACTACCGTCATCTCTTCCGGCTGCGCCGTACCAAAGGTGTATTCCCCTTCCGCCATCACGCCAACGCTGGCGCGACCGGTACTGCTGCTGGTGAAGCCAATGGATTTCACTTTTCCGTCAAAGTATTCATTGCTTTGAAGCATAAACAAGCCCTTCTGATCGTCGGTTAAAGGCTCAATATAGGGGGCGCTCCTTGCCCCTGTCACGTGAAATTAACACATTAGACCAATAGTTCTGCCGCCAGTCGGGAAACCAGCACATTCGACAGCAAAACCGGAACATCGAGGGCTTTTTGTAACACATCGCGATGATGCTGATAGTAACCGAGACAGTCGAGGACCAGCACGTCGGCGCCCTGCTCCAGCAGCGTTTTGCCGGCGGTTAATAGCTCGCTGTCGCTGCCGGTAAACGGATTGGCCAGCGCGTAGTATGGCGACTTTTCCAGCGAGAGCCACTTTTGCCGCTGCATGGGCATGATCTCTTCCACCGGCACGATCACCCCTACCTGGTGCCCATCGACGATCGATGCCACCAGCGGCGGGATGATCCGCTGCGGCTCGAGGAGGATCGCGTGGTGGGTGGTAAAACCGGTCAGCTGTTCGGAACTGAGCAGCAGGATCACATCATAATGTTGTCGATCCAGCATCGCGATCGCGCTGCGGACATCGCGTTCAATTTTCTGTCGCGACACCATCACCAACTGGTTATTACTGAGCAAGGTCAGGAGTCCTTTCTCGCCGTCACCTACGGCGTACTCGGCCATTACCTCGTCAGGCGTCATCTCGCCCAGCAGGCTGATGTGGGCGATCTGTTCTTCCCTGATATGTTCGGTCAGGAGCGGCAATACTCCCGCCAGCGGCACAACGCCGATGGTCAAAATTGCCATCGTTGCACTACTCATATCATGTACCTTTTCACAACCACTGCTTCAACACAGGCTTTCCACACACAGCATCCGCCCCCCTGGTGAGTAAAAATCAACCGTCGAGAAGCGTAGCAGCTCCACGCCGCGGTTGAATGTAAAGATTGCCGGGCGGCGGCGCCGTGCCTGAAAAATCCGTGTGTTAGATATTCATTAGTACGACTGATAAATAAAAAATGTGAGATACGCCCGATATTGCCAGCATGGCGGGCAATTCGGGCTCAGGGGGTTACGACTTGTCAGGATCTTCATAACGCCGTTTGGCATCCACGGCTTCCTGCTCGGTAGGATGTTCACTGATAAGCGAATCAGGCTCAGGATAATCCGCACGGAGCTGATACCAGGTCACCGTCTGACCCTGAGGACCTTTCTCTACCGCAACCACGCGCGCTTCTCTCGGATATGGGGGCCTGTTTGGCATAGTTCTTCCTTCTTCTGGTAGCAGAACTATTAAGTATAGGCGCCCCTCGCCGCCTTAATGTAAGTAAATTCTTAACTTACCGGGGTTGCCGTCGCGCTGCATAGCATGGACATAATCTGCTCCACCACCCGATCCGGCGAGGCCGTGGCATCCACAATATGGTGGGCAGCGTCCCGGTATAACGCTTCGCGCTGCGCCAGTACCTCGCCCACTTCCTCGCGCACCGGTTTTCCGGTCAGCGTCGGCCGCTGTTCGGCTTTCGGGTAGGCTTCCAGACGGTCAATCAGCGCCGACACCGAGGCCTGCAGATAAATCACCACGCCATTCTCCCGCATAAACTGACGGTTACCTTCCGCCAGCACAATACCGCCGCCGGTGGCGATTACCGTATTCGGCAGGGTCACGGCCTTCAGCGACAGGGTCTCCAGTTCGCGAAAACGCGCCCACCCTTCCGCCTGCACGATCTCAGCCACCGTCCGCTGCTCATGGGCCTGTAGCCGATGATCGGTATCGGAGAACTGAAAATGCCGCGCTCGCGCCAGCGCATGGCCGACGGTGGTTTTACCGCAGCCGCGTGGCCCAATAAGAAAGATAGGCTGTGTCATAACCGAAGACCCCCTGGTTCCGTCTGTCGCAAAAAAATGAAAACGAAAGCACGTATTATCGCTGTCTGTCCCGCAATGCATACGTAAAGAAAAAATTACACAACTTCTTTACACCCCATTACCACGGTGAGAAGAGGGGCTATTAATGTAAACTTATCATTGCATTTAGTGTTTAACCAGCTTTACTTTCCGCTTGGCGTTATTTTTTATCCACCGCTGGCGTAAACGGTAACACATTTATGCATAGCTTTACGAAGCAACATATTTACAACATCATGTTTCAGAAGCACCCTGATGCCTATTCGACAGTGTGACAGAGGAATGTAACATGCAATCTGAAGAACAACGCCTTATTGATGGACTGTTTTCCCGGCTGAAAGAGGCTGAGGCGCACAGCGCATCGCGCGATGCCAGCGCCGAGGAGCGGATTGCCCAACACGTGAGCGCGCAGCCGGCGGCCCCCTACTATATGGCGCAAACCATTCTTATCCAGGAAGCCGCGATTAAACAGCTTAACGATCGCATCCAGGCGCTGGAGAGTCAGGTCAGCCAACTGCAGGCGGCAAAGCCCAGCAGCGGCGGCTTCCTCTCCGGCCTGTTTGGCGGTGGCGGCTCGTCACGCGGTTCTGACCCTATCCCGGGCGCGGAGCAATATGGTCGCCCGCAGACCAGCGCTCAGCCGCAGTATACGCCACCACCGCAGCAGAACTATGCCCCGCAGGCTGCCGCACGCGGCGGCGGCTTTATGGCGGGCGCGCTGCAAACGGCCGCTGGCGTGGCAGGCGGCGTGGTGCTGGGCAATATGCTGACCAATATGTTCAGCGGCTCGCACCCGCAGGAGATCGTCAATATCATCGAAGAGAAGCCGCAGCCTGATGCCGCCTCCGCGCAGGACAGCATCGCGCAGGACACCACCGCAGGTGACGATCCGTTCCGCCAGGGAGACGATCAGTTCCTTGCCGACAATACCTGGAACGACGACTTCGACGCCGGCTTTGGCGACGATGATTTTGGCAGCGATGACGATAGCTGGGTTTAACCCTGGCGACGCTTAACCGCCAGCAACCACTTCTCCAGCTCGGCGGCAAACTGTTGCCGATCGCGCTGCGATAAACTATCCGGGCCGCCGGTCTGAACGCCGCTGGCCCGTAATGTCTCCATAAAATCCCGCATTGTCAGCCGCTCGCGGATCGTCGCCTCGCTGTAACGTTCCCCGCGCGGATTCAGCGCCGCCCCGCCCTTCGCCAGCACCTCCGCCGCCAGCGGGATGTCGGCGGTGATCACTAAATCTCCCGCCGCGCACTGGCGAACGATTTCATTATCCGCCACGTCAAAACCCTGCTCAACCCGCAGGGTGCGGATGAAACGCGACGGCGGCACGCGCAGCGGCTGGTTCGCCACCAGCGTCAGCGGAGTCTGGGTCCGCTCTGCCGCGCGGAACAAAATCTCTTTAATCACGTTCGGACACGCGTCCGCATCCACCCAAATGGCCATGCCAGCTCCTGTTACCTGCAATAAGTGACGCCAATGTTACCTGCTTTTCTCCCCCAGGAAAGCGCCAGGATGGTAAGCTAATCAGATCGTAACGAAAAAAGCAGAGGGGAATGGTGATGGATAAGAAAATTGGCTTTATCGGCTGCGGCAATATGGGTAAGGCCATTCTGGGCGGGCTGATCGCCAGCGGTCAGGTACAGCCGGGACAAATCTGGGTCTACACCCCGTCGCCGGACAAGGTTGCAGCTCTGCGCGACCAGTATGGCATCAACGCCGCCAGCAGCGCCCAGGAAGTGGCGCAGATTGCCGATATCGTCTTCGGCGCGGTTAAACCGGGGATCATGACCAAAGTGCTGGGCGATATCGCCTCCAGCCTGAATAAAGAGTCGCTGGTGGTCTCTATCGCCGCCGGCGTTACGCTTGAGCAGCTGGCGCGCGCCCTTGGCCACGATCGCAAAATCATTCGCGCGATGCCGAATACGCCGTCGCTGGTTAACGCCGGTATGACCTCCGTCACGCCTAACGCCCTGGTGAGCAGCGAAGATGTTGCCGAAGTGCTGACTATTTTCCGTTGCTTTGGCCAGGCGGAGCAAATTGCCGAGCCGATGATCCATCCGGTGGTGGGGGTAAGCGGTTCGGCGCCGGCCTATGTCTTTATGTTTATCGAAGCGATGGCCGATGCCGCCGTCCTCGGCGGAATGCCGCGCGCTCAGGCCTATAAATTCGCCGCCCAGGCGGTGATGGGCTCCGCCAAAATGGTGCTGGAGAGCGGAGAACACCCAGGGGCGCTGAAAGATATGGTCTGTTCCCCTGGCGGGACCACTATCGAAGCCGTGCGCGTGCTGGAAGAGAAAGGGTTCCGCTCGGCGGTAATCGAAGCCATCACCCAGTGTATGGAAAAATCAGAGAAATTGAGCCGCTCCTGAAGCTGAGCTGGCGGGCTTCAAGCCCTGAGAGGTTAAAGAACAAGGGAGCGCGAGCGCTCCCTTTTTTTCAGGCTTTCTTCAGGCAGCTACTCATGAAGGTACTGCGTTCATCGCCCTTCAGTGATTTCGCCGTGGCCGCTTTGCTGCAGTCGCTCATTTTCTGCTGCTGAGGGGTGAGCGCCTTTCCCTGCGAGGTCGTGGTCTCTTTTTTCAGACACTGGCTCATAAAGGTTTTGCGCTCCTCACCTTTCAGCATTTTGGCTGACGCTTGCTGATTGCAGTCCGTCATCCTTTGCTGCTGAGGAGTGGGCGTTTTTTCTGCCGCGCCAACCGCGCTGATAAAGATCAAGCCAAACAGTAGGGTCATCAATAAAGTTATTTTCATCGCACCATCCTTCTGTGAGTGGAACGTTGTAAGTCTGGACGCAGATAGAAAAAAAACCAGCCGGTGACGCAATTTCGCCACCGGCAGCGACTTATTTGAGACTCAGGGCAGCTTTCATGGTCGAGAACAGGTCGGTCTGATCGGTCAGGCCGACGACGTTAGCCGCATGCGGACCGTAGGCCGCAATGCGCAGTTGGGTGCCGGTGTGCTCCATCGACTCTTCCTCAGAATTGCCGTAGCTCATCACCATCACCGCGCCATCGTGCGTGTTCAGAGCCTGGGTCAGCCCCGGGGCTTTGCTATCCGCCGGGATGATCTGGCTGGCATGCGCATGGTCGGCGGTGACGATCACCAGGGTATTACCGTCTTTTCGCGCGAATTCCAGCGCCTTCTGCACCGCTTCGTCAAGATCAACCGTTTCGCCGATCTGGCCGCACGGATTCGCCGCATGGTCCTGCTTATCGATGGAAGCGCCTTCGACTTGCAGGAAGAAACCTTTCTCGTTGCGACTCAGCAGGTCAATCGCTTTCTCGGTCATCTGCGCCAGCGTCGGCACCGAGGCGTCACGCTTCGGGTTTGGCGTACAGGTCACCGGCGGCTTATCGATATTGCCGTGATAAGACGCCTTCGGCCCTTCCCAGCGTACCGGCATATTGCCATCGGCAAAGAGTCCCAGCAGCGGTTTATCCTGACTGGCTTCCGTCGCGGCGGCAAGAGAAGCCGCGTCGGTCACAATCTGGTAGCCGCGCGCTTGCGCCTGCTCGCGCAGGGTTTTGCCCTGCCACTCGCCCGCCGTCGCCGTTTCGGCAAAGGTCTTCGCGCCGCCGCCCAGGGTGACATCCGGTCGGGCGTTCAGCAGCTGTTCGGTAATGGAGCCTTTGCCCCCTTTTTCCAGCGCATTGCTAGGGCATTTTTCGCTGGTAACCGTCGGGCCGTAGCATTTACGCGATGTCACATGCGCTACCAACGCCGCGGGGGTGGCATCCTGCAGCTCGGCGGTGGAAACGTTGCCGGTGGCCAGCCCCGCCGCTTTCGCCAGCTCAAGGATGGTCTGATGCGCATTCTCATGAATATCGACGCCCAGCGCGCCGTTATAAGTCTTCACGCCGGTGGTCCAGGCGGTGGCGGAGGCCGCCGAGTCGGTCACGTAGTCCGGTTTCCCGGTTTTTTTATCCAGCGAATAATGCGTGTACTGCCCGGTTAACGGCAGAGCATCAATTCCTTTAAAGAAACCGCCCGCCCCCTCGGCATAGTTTCGCGCAGCGGTAATTTCCGAATCACCCATGCCATCGCCAATCAGCAAAATAACGTTTTTAGCTGGCTTATTGATTAACGAGGCGCGCAGCGCTTCGGTTTGATCGCCTGTTAAACGACGCGCGCCGCCAGGAGTGGTGATATCTCCCTGCGCAGCGCGATTTTCCAGAACCGGCGCAGCAGTAGTTTCTGCATGAATAACCGGCGAGCCCAGTAGAGGAATCAGGGCAATAAACAGGGCGCTTAATTTCACTTTTGTCATCTCCATGTAAAAAATACTTAAAAAAACAAAACGAGGGAGACTTTATAAAAGGGAGATGACAGAAAAATGACGGCATCCTTGTCGTGTCACAAAGACTAGCTACGAGGATGCCGCAACAGCTTCTTTAGATATTGCTGCAGCAGCATCGCATCATGGTCGTTGACCGGCGGACAGGGCGTCACCTGGTCAATCGCCTGTTCAATATCCTGAATCAATGCCTGCTGGGCATCATGCTCCATATGGCGCAATAATGCGGTGACCACGATCTCCAGCGCTTCAACCTGCACCGTCAGTTCCTTTGCTTCTTCTTCCTTTTGCGCCAGTTTAACCAGTAACTCAGCAATGAGATTCTTCATAGCACCAGTTCCTTATGCGAGGCCTGTTTTGATTGGGATGTCATACGCGATGACGGACCTCAGAATTACTTAAATTAAGAATCATCGCAACACCCAATATACAGCGAAACGTTTTACCACAATAAAATACCACTATAAATAGTATTGTTTAATCATGACCGGGGTTGCTTATAACCAGATTGCCTGGAAAATAATAAAATGGAATAGCGTTCACGCCATGACGATAACAAAAAGTAATAGTAAATCCGCTGACGGTATCGCAATAAATACCGTCAGCAGAGGTTCAGGCGTTAGCCCGGCGGGTTTGACGCAGCATCCACGCCAGTTGCCAGAGGTTAATGAAAACGATAATGGCGGTGGCAATAAACACCCAGCGGAAGCCGGCCATGGCTGACACAGAGGCGCCAATTAGCGGCCCGGCGACGTTGCCCAGATACATAAACGACTGGTTATAGCCAAAGATACGCCCGGTGACGCTGTCGCTGCTGTACTTCAGCAATAAGGTCTGCACCGCCGGGAGCATCGCGCCATCGGCAAAGCCGAGCAGAAAACGCAGCGTACCCAATTGCAGCGGGGTGGTGACAAAGGACATGGCGAAGAACATCACCACCGCGCAGCAGAGCGTCGCCAGCAGGATCCGCGAGGTGCCGATGCGGTCGCCAAGCTTACCCAACCGTGGCGCAGAAATCAGTGCCGACACGCCGGGCACCGCGGCGATCATCCCGGCCAGAAAAGCGATATTGTTGCTGTCCGGCGCCATCGACTTAATAAACAGCGCCAGAATCGGGCCGATTGAGCCGTTGCACAATTGGATCACCAGGGTGGTGAAGAACAGGCTGATCACCAGCCCCGGATAGGGCAAAGAGGCAAAGACTTGTTTCCCGGTGAGACGCTCGCTTTTGCTGACCTGCGGGCGAACGCCCTCTTTAATCAGAAACAGGGTCACCAGAAAACTGATGGTCAGCAGGATCGCCGTAATAAAAAAGACCATCCGCAGCCCGACGTNNACCGCCGATCACCCCGCTAATTTGCGCCGTTGACAGCGTGCTTAGCGCCCAGCCGCTGCGCTCGCGCGGCACCTGGGAGGCCACCAGCGCCATGGCGTTGGGAATATAACCGGAGGTTAAGCCCATGATCGCCCGCAGGATAAACAGCTGCCAGACGTTGGTGGCGAAGGCCTGCAGTAAAATGGCAATCGCCATCCCCAACGAGGCGCGCAGCAGCATGAGCTTGCGGCCTTTACGGTCCGCCAGGCTTCCCCACATTGGCGAGACGATCGCCGAGACAAGAAAAGTGACGCTGAAGGTCAGCCCCGACCACATCGATAGCGCTTCATGCGAGGTGACGCCGAGCTGGGAGACGTAGAGGGGTAAAAAGGGGAGAATTTGACTGATCGCCAGGCCGGTAAAAAAGCAACCAAACCAGACGGAGATGAGATTAACCTTCCAGGATTCCATAACTACGCGTATTCATTAATGATTTGCCAATTATTATCTAGCTTAGCAATTTCATCCCACTGGCGTACTACCATAGATGCGCTGGCGGTGAGTTTGGTGTTTTATGGCTGCGGATGAGAGCCTGACGAAGCATTTTCTGGTCATTTAGGCTGCTCATAGCGCTTTATGCTCAAAAGCAGAAGCCCTGCCCGCGCATGCCGAAATGAAAATGGTTGGCGTGAGCCGCGTTGTACTCTGGCCCCAGCGCGTTACCGAAGTAATGGCAACTGCTGCGCAACAGCGCCGCCAGCCAGGGGCGCGAAGTCTCGCTCCGCCAGCCCTGCAGGACGCTAACGCGTCTACCGTCCGCCAGACGGAAACCGCTGACGTCCAGCGCGTCCGCCGTGGCGTGTTCACTGCGCCGCGCCTGTTGACGATGGTAAATATTGCGGCAGGCAAAGCTGCCGAGATGATCGATCTGACGCAGGTCGCTCGCCATCAGCTGCCGGGTCAGCGGCTTCGCCTGCTGCTCGATGTACAGCGCACTGCTCAGCGCCAGCGGGCAGCTGGCGAGAAAACTACTGCTCAGCTGCACCGAGCCAAAATTCGCCACCCGCACCACGTTACGCAGAGGGCAGCTTCCCTCGCTGTCGGCCACCGGCCGGCTGGCGATAAGCCGCCGGCGATTGGCTTCCGCCAGCAGGGAGGCGCACTGGTCTGCCGTCAGCCTGCGCAGCTTAAACGACGTCAGCCAGCCTGGGGGATCGTCCAGCGCCAGCGGCGCCAGCGGATTCAGGTGCGGCGGCAGATTGCGGTATCCCAACAGGCCCGCGCCGAGCAGCCCGGCCAGCACCAGCAGCGTCTTTCCTCTCACGCCCACTCCCGTCAATTGATCAGGTAAATATTATGGCAGCCAGGCAGCGGTTTCACATGGTATGTTATGCCCTTTGATGTTATCTGGATGGAAGTTGAAATGGCAAAGATGAGGGTTGGGATCGTTTTTGGCGGCAAGTCGGCGGAGCATGAAGTGTCGCTGCAGTCAGCGAAGAATATCGTGGAAGCGATTGATAAATCGCGCTTCGATGTGGTTCTGTTGGGTATTGATAAACAGGGGCTGTGGCATATCAACGACGCCGGCAACTACCTGCTCAACGCACAGGATCCTGCCCGCATTGCCCTGCGCCCTTCCACGGTGACTCTGGCGCAGATCCCGGGCCGCGAAGCACAGCAGCTGATTAACGCCGAAAGCGGCCAACCGCTGGCGGCCATCGATGTGATTTTCCCGATCGTCCACGGCACGCTGGGTGAAGATGGCTCCCTGCAGGGGATGCTGCGCATGGCGAATCTGCCGTTCGTCGGCTCCGATGTGCTGGGCTCTGCGGCCTGTATGGACAAAGACGTGACCAAACGTCTGCTGCGCGACGCCGGGCTCGCCGTCGCCCCGTTTATCACACTCACCCGCGCCAACCGCGCGCAGTTCAGCTTTGCCGATGTCGAAGCGAAGCTGGGCCTGCCGCTGTTCGTTAAGCCGGCTAATCAGGGCTCGTCGGTTGGCGTCAGCAAAGTTAAAAACGAAGAGCAGTACCATCAGGCGGTGGCCCTGGCCTTCGAATTTGACCATAAAGTGGTGGTGGAGCAAGGCATTAAAGGGCGGGAAATTGAGTGTGCGGTGCTGGGTAACGACCACCCGCAGGCCAGCACCTGCGGTGAAATCGTCCTCAACAGCGAGTTTTACGCCTACGACACCAAGTATATCGACGATCAGGGCGCGCAGGTGGTAGTCCCGGCCGCTATCGCCCCTGAGATCAACGACAAAATTCGCGCTATCGCGGTGCAGGCCTACCAGACCCTGGGCTGCAGCGGCATGGCTCGTGTCGACGTGTTCCTCACCGCCGACAACGAGGTGGTGATCAACGAGATCAACACCCTGCCGGGCTTTACCAACATCAGCATGTATCCGAAGCTGTGGCAGGCCAGCGGTCTCGACTACACCAGCCTGATCACCCGCCTGATTGAGCTGGCGCTGGAGCGCCATGCCGCGGACCGGGCGCTGAAAACCTCCATGAACTAAAACGCGTTTTACCCCGCCTGGCAGCGGCGGCCTCAGGCCTCTTCTGCCGGGCGGCGGCGGATCACAAAGCCCGCAATCCAGAAGCTAATGACCCAGGTGATCAGACCGACGGCGTAGGATTGCCA
>NZ_JAGRQY010000048.1:0-9293 GCF_018223905.1 Klebsiella sp. 28 | reverse complement strand
TCTGGAAGATATGGTGGTGCTCGCCTGGCAGACCGGGGCGTATGTTTTCTGTTTTGTCGACCGGGCCCAGCATCTGGCGATGATGAAATCCATCGGGATGTATGACGAGCGGCTCAACAGCGACGAAAAAGCCACGTACTTTTTCACTGGTAAAAATCCGCAATGGGAACGGAACAAACCCACAGGAATGAAGCTGTGTGATTACCTCTATCGCAAGGTGGAGCGGTTCGCCATCGAGAACGGTGTGCAGGTGGTTGATGCCGGGAAGTGCTCACCGGAGCAGATTAACGCGATGATTGACGTGGTGAGTGAGCGGCACGGGGAAAGCGCGGTGAACGAGAAGCTGAAAGCGGAGCTGATGCGGGAATATAACAGCCGCTATTTTAACGTGCCGGTACCTGAACTGCCGGAGGACAAACCTGCCCGCCGGTGGTGGCCGTTCGGCAAAAAATAAATGCCAGCACCGGCCATGCCGGTGCTGTTATTCCTCCCCGAGCTTATCCCGCATCACCTGCCAGAGTGTTTCCGCATCCTCGTGTAGCCGCTCGCACATGTCGGCCGGGGTATCCATATCCAGCTCGTTCAGTTTATCGAGCAATAGCAGCGACTGCTCCTTAATAAATTTAGCCATATTGAGGGCTGTTTTTTCCTGTTTTGTCATGATTCTTTCCTTCCGGGCATGGTGTGCGCCTGTCAGGTATACTGTCTCAAAAATAGCGGGGTGAGACAATGGCGTGGGTGACGGTGAGACAGGCGACGGAACTGACGGGTAAAGCCCGAAGTTCCCTGTATCGGGATATGGCGAAAGGCCGCGTATCATACCGTACGGAAGCTGATGGCGGCCGGGTGGTGGATACCAGCGAGCTTATCCGGGTGTACGGTGAGTTAAGACAGGATGAGACTCACGAGCGGGACGAGTTGAGACTGTCGGGTGAGACTGAAAAAATGGCCTCCGACGCGTTGATCGCGGAGATAAAAGCACTCAGGGAGGAGGTGGCCGGGCTACGGCAGGAAATGCAGTCCATGAGACTGCTGGAACACAAACCGGAGACAGCAGAGACCCCGGCCGGAACACCGCGCCGGTGGTGGCCGTGGGGAAAACGCTGACGCGCTGTGCTTGTCCAACCGGCGACGGCCACGCAATGAATTGCGTCCCCGTCACCGGTTATTAGAGAACAATATGGGGATTCTGGCGCTGGCCGACCACGGCCAGAACCCGGACTTTTCTGGTCTGGTCATCAACATCATAGAGGACATGCTGTCCCATCAGACTGATCCGGCGAACGTCCTCGCCATAGCGTGAGTCCACTTCATAGAGTCGCGGGAAGTCGGCCAGTTTGTCCGCCGCAGCGAGAACCCGGTCGGTAACGTTCTGCGCATCCCACAGGGATGAATTTTCCGCGATATAGTCAAACAGCGTCGTTACATCCTCGATGGCTCCCTGCTTCCATTCCACGTCATACGGCATCGCGCAGTTCCTGATAACGGCCATGCAGGCGCTGGCGGAGTTGTTCCGTGGTCATACCCGGACGCGTGTCAGCACGGGCGGCGGTCACTTTGGCGCGAACCTGATCTTCATACTCTGCCTGGGCCAGTTCTTCGTTAGCCAGTCGCTGCAACAGCGCAGCTTTGTCCGGGCCACCTTCCGGCAGTATGCGGGGCAGGCTTTCAGCCAGTTCCCGAAGAAAGTTGGCGTTTTCGTAGTGTGTAGTGTTGCTCATTGCGGAGCCTCCCGGGTTAATGCGGCAATATGAAGGAAGTTTAGCAGGGGGCGGTCTGAAAGAATATGGTCGTGTCAGTCAGGCTGATGAAGCAGAAAGTCGGTAAAAAAGGGCTTACGGCATCCATTTTACGTCAAAACATATGCCATGCAGTTGCGTGCATAGGCATGCATTAGGATAAAATTTATCGGGCGCGTTTCCGGCAGTTTTCCGGGGGGGTTGTTGCCTGTTTTATCCCGTAGCCGCCGGAAACGCCCTGAGCCCGTCTGAGCGGTGCGCGTAATGACGCGTTATGGTAAATCCACTTACTGTCTGCCTTCATAGCCATCGAGATAAACAGCTGAAATGGTGTCAGCCAGTAGCCTTGATTTTTTCGGTGTGAGGTCTTTGCTGCGGTAATCGGTACCCGCAAATTGTGTTGTGCCTTGGAGTGAGTTTAAAAATTCCTGACTGTGAAACTGCTGAATGCGTTGCTGCACATCACTCCGTGATTTTCCGGTCGCTTTATCCTTTGCGCCCATATCCCAGAACTGCCGGAAAAAAGGCACCATCATTCGTGTTGTGTCAGCTTTCTGGGTGGAAAAATTGGGATCAAAACCGTCATCTGAAGCATATACGTAATGCCGGGTATGCTGTTCCACGCTGCCCTTTGGAGCACAGGCAGTGAGAGTTGCTGTCGCTGTTATCATGGCGATAAGACACAGTTTGCTGCCGGAACGTCTCATGAGCGTCTCCTTACCTTTAATTCTTTTTTCTCATTGAGTTATATATCCGCAGGCTATCTTATCATCAGTTTCTGACCGTGTTCAGTGACCGAACAACCCGAACCAGACCCCCGTTTCTTTTCCTGTCCCGGAGGGGGCTTTCTGGTATCTCATATAATGATTTCAGTAAAACATACTGAGGCCGGAGAACGGCGCCGTTTGTGCTGGTTTTTGTTGCATCTGGAGGGGATTGCGCATGGTGTGAGTGGCTGTTTTTTTGATCATTTTCACAAAAACGCAAATTTACAGACTTGACATGAAAAACAAGGCAGCGTAATTTTTATACTGTATATAAAACCAGTGGTTATATGTACAGTATTTTATTTTAGTTTATTGTTTTAAAAGTCAAAGAGGAAAAGTATATGAGTGGCGGAGACGGACGAGGTCCGGGTAATTCAGGTCTGGGACACAATGGTGGTCAGGCCAGTGGGAATGTGAACGGTACATCAGGTAAAGGTGGCCCTTCATCAGGTGGTGGTACGGATCCAAACAGCGGGCCGGGCTGGGGTACGACGCATACACCTAACGGGGATATTCATAACTATAACCCGGGGGAGTTTGGTAACGGCGGGAGTAAACCCGGTGGTAATGGCGGTAACAGCGGCAATCATAGCGGGAGCTCTGGTGGCGGACAGTCTTCGGCCACCGCGATGGCCTTCGGTCTGCCTGCCCTGGCCACTCCGGGGGCTGAAGGACTGGCTTTATCCGTTTCCGGCGATGCGTTGTCGGCCGCTGTTGCTGATGTGCTGGCTGCCCTGAAAGGTCCGTTTAAGTTTGGTCTGTGGGGGATTGCGATTTACGGAGTGCTGCCTTCTGAGATAGCAAAAGATGATCCGAAAATGATGTCAAAAATCGTGACGTCATTGCCGGCAGACACGGTAACAGAGACGCCGGTCAGCTCCCTGCCGCTGGACCAGGCGACGGTCAGCGTCACTAAACGTGTGGCGGATATTGTGAAGGACGAGCGGCAGCATATTGCGGTTGTCACCGGCCGGCCAATGAGTGTTCCTGTGGTGGATGCGAAACCGACAAAACGTCCGGGGGTATTCAGTGTGTCGATTCCGGGTCTCCCGTCTCTGCAGGTGAGCGTACCTAAAGGTGTTCCGGCCGCGAAAGCCCCGCCAAAAGGCATTATTGCTGAAAAAGGTGATTCACGTCCGGCTGGTTTTACGGCCGGTGGTAACTCCCGTGAGGCCGTTATTCGTTTCCCGAAAGAGAGCGGACAGAAACCGGTCTATGTGTCGGTGACGGATGTTCTTACTCCGGCACAGGTAAAACAGCGTCTGGAGGAAGAAAAGCGTCGCCAGCAGGCATGGGACGCTGCTCACCCGGAAGAGGGGCTGAAAAGAGAGTATGATAAAGCGAAAGCTGAGCTGGATGCTGAAGATAAAAATATTGCGACCTTAAACAGTCGCATTGCATCGACAGAGAAGGCGATCCCCGGTGCAAGGGCTGCTGTTCAGGAAGCCGATAAAAAGGTAAAAGAGGCAGAGGCAAATAAAGATGATTTTGTGACTTATAACCCGCCTCATGAATATGGCTCCGGGTGGCAGGATCAGGTTCGCTATCTTGATAAGGATATTCAGAATCAGAATGAGAAATTAAAAGCTGCCCAGACATCTTTAAACGAAATGAATGAATCCTTATCCAGGGATAAGGCTGCGCTTTCCGGGGCGATGGAGAGCCGGAAACAAAAGGAGAAAAAAGCGAAGGATGCAGAAAATAAATTAAATGAGGAAAAGAAAAAACCTCGTAAGGGAACTAAAGATTACGGCCATGATTATTTTCCTGATCCCAAGACTGAAGATATTAAGGGGTTGGGAGAGTTGAAAGAGGGTAAACCTAAAACCCCTAAACAAGGTGGTGGTGGTAAGCGGGCCCGATGGTATGGTGATAAAAAGCGTAAAATTTATGAATGGGATTCCCAGCACGGTGAGCTTGAAGGGTACCGCGCCAGTGATGGCGAACACCTCGGGGCATTCGATCCAAAAACGGGTAAGCAGGTTAAAGGGCCGGATCCAAAACGAAACATTAAAAAATATCTTTAAGAGGTAAATATGGGGCTTAAATTACATATTCATTGGTTTGATAAGAAAACCGAAGAGTTTAAAGGTGGTGAATACTCAAAAGACTTCGGTGATGATGGTTCTGTCATTGAAAGTCTGGGGATGCCTTTAAAGGATAATATTAATAATGGTTGGTTTGATGTTGAAAAATCATGGGTTTCGATATTACAGCCACACTTTAAAAATGTAATCGATATTAGTAAATTTGATTACTTTGTATCCTTTGTTTACCGGGATGGTAACTGGTAAGCAAAAGTTATCAAGGATGATTTGAAATACAGACTTCCGGTGTTCAGGGATGAATGCCGGGGTTTTTAAATACAGGGAAGGTATATGAAAAAGGTAAAGGTTGTTTTTCTTTTTATATTGATTTTTTCAGGCTTTCTTCTGGTCGCATGTCAGGCAAACTATATCCGGGATGTTCAGGGTGGAACGGTGGCACCATCGTCCTCCTCTGAACTGACGGGGATCGCGGTTCAGTAGAAAAGATCAAAGGATCTTCTTGAGATCCTTTTTTTCTGCGCGTAATCTTTTGCCCTGTAAACGAAAAAACCACCTGGGGAGGTGGTTTGATCGAAGGTTAAGTCAGTTGGGGAACTGCTTAACCGTGGTAACTGGCTTTCGCAGAGCACAGCAACCAAATCTGTCCTTCCAGTGTAGCCGGACTTTGGCGCACACTTCAAGAGCAACCGCGTGTTTAGCTAAACAAATCCTCTGCGAACTCCCAGTTACCAATGGCTGCTGCCAGTGGCGTTTTGCGTGCTTTTCCGGGTTGGACTCAAGTGAACAGTTACCGGATAAGGCGCAGCAGTCGGGCTGAACGGGGGGTTCTTGCTTACAGCCCAGCTTGGAGCGAACGACCTACACCGAGCCGAGATACCAGAGTGTGAGCTATGAGAAAGCGCCACACTTCCCGCAAGGGAGAAAGGCGGAACAGGTATCCGGGAAACGGCAGGGTTGGAACAGGAGAGCGCAAGAGGGAGCGATTCATCGGAAACGGTGATGATCTTTAAGTCCTGTCGGGTTTCGCCACTCCTGACTGATTCATGGTTGAGCCACCGGCTCCCACAGATGCACCGAAAAAGCGTCTGTTTATGTGAACTCAGTCAGGAGGGCGGAGCCTATGGAAAAACGCCACCTGCGTGGCCTTGCCGTTTTGCCTCACATGTTAGTCCCCTGCTTATTCACGGAATCTGTGGGTAACTTTGCATGTGTCCGCAGCGCCCGCCGCAGTCTCACGGCCGGAGCGTAGCGACCGAGTGAGCGAGGAGGCGCAATTTCCCCGGCACCTACAAGACGGACACCGGACGCGCTGATGTGGCATATTGTCCCCTGATTAAGTCTTTATATTCCCTGATAATAAATTACCAGGATAGGTGAATCATATCGGTTTTTCGCTGAACATTTTACGTTAACCTATCTCTGTTGCTTTTTTCTCCTTACGGAGAAATACAGGTCATCCCCGCGAGGGCGTGGCTGACCTCAGGGGGATATCCCCTGCTTACGCTGGCTGGACGCCACCGACGCACGGTCTCTCCCCCTCTTTCTGGCTCCGTCCGGCTGGACGCCGGCCACGCCAGAAATTCACCCGGCCCCCGTCAGGCTCACGCCTGACCACCCACAAAAATCCACGGTGCTGGACGCACCTGGCGAAGCAGCAAAGCTGCTCCTGATTTTGCGGGTGGTCAGCCGCTCGCTATGGCGAACTCTGACGGGGGCCGGAACACCGGAAAAGACCGCACTGGGGTGCCGCCTTTTCCTCTCACACGCTGGGGCGTGCTCGTTGTTCCTCCGGGGCTGCGCCTTTTCCGCATGGGGCGGAAAGAGGCTGGCCTCCGTGGTGAAAGCTGAACGCAATCACCACGGACGTGACCGCCGCCGCCATGCCTTGGGGCATGTCCGCGGCTTGTGCAGCGGGGGCTGCACATCACGCCGGCAAACCATCGTCTGAAGGAGAGAGAACATGTTTAATACGGATTCGCTTGCCTGGAAGTGGCACATTCCGGAGCTGGCCCGGCAGATTTATCCGTGGGTCAGCTGGCTGTACCAGGAGTATTACGGTCTGGCCGGGGCTTTCCTAGTTATCGGCCTGTTTTTCGGTCTGGCTGAACTTTGGGCCGGACGGATGCGTTTTGTGGGGCTGAGTCATAAGGAGCGACGGGAGTATGCCGATCGCTATAAGCGCGATAATAAACGGCCAGCGCCATTTTCGGTGCTGGCCTCGCTGGATTCGCCCGGGCGGATGGTCAGGGCACGTCGACATGTCTGGAACTACGCGTACTGGCTGACCGGCGCGGCCGGTCTGGCCCTTCTGGGGGGGCTGGTTGTCGCCGTGTTTATCGAGAGCTGGGGAGAAACCGTCCTGCGTCCGGACCTCTACGCAAACGCAGATTATTACCTGCTGCAGCCGGCTAACCTGTTCGGGATTGCCTGGTGCGCGGGCGGGCTGGCTGTCGGGATTGTGTTGGCGCGGCTGCTGGCGTTCCTGCTGCTTGACGGTCATTTTGCGGCTGCTGACGAGGCGGTGAACGCGAAACTGAATCAGGAGAGCCGGCGCAGCAGCCAGCGGACAGGAGAGATGACCGACGTGCGCCACCTGCATTTCGGGGAGCCGGTACCGGTTAATGCGCTGGCCGATTTTTCCTCGGAGCAGGCCCGGCAGGAGCAGGCGGTGTTTCTGGGTAAGGATGAGCAGGGCAAGCCGGTGCTGGTTCCGCGTGATACCTGGCGCAAGACCAACATTCAGATCCTCGGCCTGCCCGGGAGCGGCAAGAGCGTGATGGCCACCAACGCGCTCATTCGCTGCGTACGCGATTTCGGGGACGCGGTGGTGTACTTCGACCCCAAAGGGGACGCATGGGCGCCGCACGTCTTCCGGGCGCACTGTCCGGACTTCACCCTGCTGGATCTGCGGCCGGGGAAACCGGCGCAGCTGAATCTGTTCCGCGATCTCGACCAGTACGCGCTGAAAAACCTGCTGATTGCCGGGCTTAACCTGGGCGAGACCGGCGACGTGGCGGACCACTACCGCATCAGCGAGCAGAAAGCGGCGAAGCTGATTGCGGAGCAGTTTCCGCAGGGGGCAAACATTCAGCAGGTGCTGGCGGCGGCGTACGCGCTGCCGGAGGCCCTGAAAAAGGACGTGAAGGGGTTGATCACTAGGCTGGAAAACGTCGCTGACCTGAGCGTCCTGCAGACGGACAGTGGTATCGATGTGGCGGGGATTATCAACGGCGGCGGCTGCCTGTACGTTATCGGCTCGATGGACGACGAGGCGGTGATCCGTGTGCAAAAAATGCTGTTTGCCCGCTGCGCGCAAATCATCATTGCGCGGGACGAGTTCCGGGAGTGGCCACACGTCAGCGTGATGCTCGATGAAATTAAATATCTGCTGTCGAAGTATGTACTGAACGCACTGGGGACGCTGCGCAGCCGGGACTGCAATCTGTTGCTCGCGCACCAGTCGCTGGGCGATTTCGGGCAGTGCGGGCAGGATCTGCCCGCTGAATTTGTGAAAACCACGGTACTGGATAACACGCCGATCCGCTGGTTTTACCGGGCGGCCAGCCTGGAGTCCGCGCAGTGGGCGGCGGGGCAGACCGGGGAAATCAGGGTGGACGTGGAGCGCCGCCGTGCCAGCCGGGAGGCGGGGAACGTGGAGCATATCAGCGGGGACAGCTTCATCCAGAAGGAGGCGCGGCCGCTGTTTGACGTGAACACCCTGCAACACCTGCCGGACGGGTTCGCGGTCATGACCGGGCTGGGTGTGGCCCGGATGGCGTTCAGCAGTCCGCTGCGGGTTGAGCGCCGGGAAATCCCGTTGCAGCGTTTCCCGGTGCTGGCGAAAACCGATCCCCTGGCGGAGTTCCGGCCCCCGGCCGACGGCGGCGGGCCGAAAGCGGATGATGATTTTGCGGGGATTTACTGATGGCGCTGGAGCTGTACAACGTCAGCCACGCGAAACGACAGGCGCGGAACGCGGAGAAAACCCGGCTGACCCTGCGCTGGTTGCGGGAAGAGCTGTGTTCCACGGCGGAGCTGGTTGCGCGGCGGCTGGGGATTGCGGCGGTGCAGCCGGTCTACCGCTTCCTCGACAGCCTGGTGGCGAAAGGGCTGCTGGTCCGGACCAAATATCCGGTGGACGGCCGTCAGGTCAGCGTGTGGGGGCTGACGCCGCATGGCGTGGCGTTCTCGTTCGACGAGGACGAACCGCTGGCGGATGTTATTCCGTTTCAGCCGTCAAGGGTGTCGGCAGCACATCTGCCGCACCGGCTGGCCGTGCAATCCCTGCGCCTTGATATGGAAGCCAGAGGGGCCACCGGCTGGCGCATTCTGCACCGTCTGAGTCTTAAAGGCATGAAAGTGCCGGACGCCCTGGCGGAGCTGGACGGTAAAACGGTGGCGTTTGAGGTGGAGCGCACCGTCAAGAGCCGTCGCCGGTATCAGGAAGTGGTGTCCGGGTATCTGTTCAACCGCAAAGCTAACGGCATCGATGAAATCTGGTACATCTGCCCGGACCGGGCGACGCAGGTCAGGGTGCAGCGGGCAATCCTGTCGGTGGATGAAATCGTGAACCCACAGACCGGCGAGGCCCGCAAAACGGCAGAGCTGGATCGTGAACGGTTGTTTGCGTGCTTTAAATTTATGACAACGGAGTGAGGGATTATGGCGCTGTACATGGTATTTATTGAAGACGCGGAGGACCGGAACGGCGAGCGCTGCATCATGCCGACCAGCGAGCA